>JANQOH010000104.1 GCA_028289725.1 Alphaproteobacteria bacterium | reverse complement strand
GTTCGCGATAACCGGCGCGGCGCGGTCGAGATTTCCGCCGACACCGCCGCCGCGCCCGCGGCCATGAACAAAGCCGCCGGGAACCGCGAAGCCGCGGTGGACCCGGACTGGATAAACGGCCTGCGGAAGGGCCACGGCGAGCGCACGGCGAAACTCCGCGACGTCATGGCGAATGCCGAGCCCGGTAGCGACGGCCGCATGCACCCCAATCGCATGCTGGGCGCACTGCAAGACCAGCTCGACGACGACAGCATTGTGGTCGTCGACGGCGGCGATTTCTTGAGCTTCGCGCGCGTCGGTCTGTCCGCGCGGACGATGCTCGATCCCGGCCCGTTCGGGTGCATCGGCGTCGGCGTGCCCTACGGCGTGGCGGCGGCGCTGGCCTATCCCGAGCGCAAGGTCTTGGTCGCGACGGGCGATGGATCGTTCGGCTTCAACGCCATGGAGATCGACACCGCCGTACGCCACAAAGCGCCGGTGGTGATTGCGGTCGCCAACAACGGTGCGTGGCAGGTCGAGGTGCACGACCAGACCGTGACCCACGGGAAAGTCGTTGGCACCAAACTGCAATTTTCCGACCACGCCGCCATGGCGCACGCCTTCAACATGCATGCCGAGCGTGTCGAGAAGGCAGAAGACTTGCCAGCCGCGGTCGAACGCGCCTTCGCAAATGCGCCGGCTCTGCTCGATGTGGTGGTCACGCCGGAAGCGGTTTCGTCCGACGCCAAGACCGGCCTCGCCTGGGTCCCGGACCTCCAGCCCCTCGCCGCGTGGGACGAAGCTGAGCGCGCTTGGCGCGGCGAATAGGATGCAAGCGGAATCGTTCTGAGCAACTAAGCAAAACCGCCATCGTGACCGGCGGCGTTGTCTTTCAGGCTCTTTTTTGAACTTGTTCCGGCCATACTGCGAGCGTGTTGGTCGCAGAAATGAGGATCGGGTCCGTACGGCGTGCGCCTACCAGTCTTCGAGCGCCTCGCGGAAGGCGCGGCCGACGCGGTCGGGTCCGGGGAAATAGGCCCATTCCTGGGCGTGCGGATATGGCGTGTCCCAACCGGCGACCCGGGCAATAGGCGCTTCCAAGTGTAAGAAGCATTCGTTCTGGACGAGCGCGGCCAGCTCGGCGCCGAACCCGCATGTCAATGTCGCTTCATGAACGATGACGCAGCGTCCGGTCTTTCGCACCGACGCGAAGATGGTCTCGGTATCCAACGGCAGAAGCGTTCTGAGGTCGACAATCTCGGCGTCGATCCCGGTTTTATCCGCCGCCGCCAGCGCGACGTGAACCATGGTTCCATAGGTGAGGACCGTGAGGGCGTCCCCGGTTTTGCGCACCGCCGCTTCGCCGATCGGCACGGTATAGTGTCCGTCTGGCACCTCCGAGAGCGCATGCTTCTTCCACGGCGTGACAGGCCTGTCATGGTGGCCGTCGAACGGGCCGTTATAGAGCCGCTTCGGCTCAAGAAAGATCACGGGATCCGGGTCTTCCAAAGCCGAAATCAGCAACCCCTTTGAATCGATTGGGTTTGACGGAACCACCGTTTTGAGCCCGGTGACGTGCGTGAACAAGGCCTCGGGGCTCTGGCTATGGGTCTGGCCGCCGAAAATGCCGCCGCCGGTCGGCATGCGTATGACCATCGGGCAGGTGAATTCTCCGGCCGACCGGTATCGCAGACGCGCGGCTTCCGAGACGATTTGGTCGTAAGCCGGATACATATAGTCAGCAAATTGAATTTCGACACATGGTTTCAAACCATAAGTCGCCATGCCGATGCCGGCGCCGACAATCCCTAGCTCACTAATCGGTGTGTCGAAGCATCGGGTTTTGCCGTATTTTTCCTGAAGGCCGGCCGTGCAGCGAAACACGCCGCCGAAATACCCAACATCCTCGCCAAGAACGACAATGTCCGGGTCCATTTCCATAGCGACGTCGAGCGCATTTTGGATCGCTCCGATCATGGTTAGCTGCATGGTTCGTCAGTACCCCGCCTCTTGCCGCTGGCGCACCAGATGCGGCGGCATTTCGGCGTAAACATCTTCGAACATATCACCAGGTGAGGGGCGCGAGCCGTCGTGCAAGGTGCCGATGGCCTCGGCTTCCTTTTGCACACCCCTGATCTCGTCATTGATCTCCGCCTCGGCCTGAACGTGCCGGGCTTCGGTCCAGACACCGCGCCGGATCAAGTGCGCCTTGAGGCGGAGGATTGGATCGCCGAGCGGCCAGGCTTCGCTTTCCTCCTTCGGCCGATAGGCGGACGGATCGTCCGACGTGGAATGCCCGCCGGCGCGATAGGTCACATACTCGACGACCGTCGGCCCAAGATTGCGCCGCGCCCGCTCGGCTGCCCATTTCGCGACCGCGTGTGTGGCTAGATAATCATTGCCATCTACGCGCAGCGCCGGAATGCCGAATCCGTGACCGCGTGCGGCGAATGTGCCAGCGCCGCCCCGTGCAATGCCCTGGAAAGTCGAAATTGCCCACTGGTTATTGACGATGTTCAGAACCACGGGCGCCTTGTACGTCGAGGCAAAGACCAACGCGGCGTGAAAATCGTTCTCCGCCGTCGATCCGTCACCGATCCATCCCGCTGCGATTTTGTTGTCGCCGCGGATGGCCGATGCCATGGCCCAACCGACGGCCTGGATATATTGCGTGCCGAGATTGCCTGAGATTGAAAAGAACCCGTGCTCCTTCGAAGAATAGAGCACCGGGAGTTGCCGGCCGCGCACCGGGTCGCCATCGTTCGAATAGACCTGGCACATCATTTTCAGCAAAGGATATCCGGCGGCAATGAGCAAACCCGCTTGCCGGTAGGTGGGAAAGTTCATGTCGCCGGGGGCAAGGGCCTTCTGGAACGCACAGCTGATCGCTTCTTCGCCCAGGTGCTGCATGTAGAACGAGGTCTTGCCCTGGCGCTGCGCCATCATCATGCGCGCGTCATAGGCGCGCAGCGTCATCATGTGACGCAGGCCTTCGTGCAGTTCCGCATCGTCGAGCATGCCTGCCCACGGTCCAACCGCGTCGCCATTTCTGTTGAGGACGCGAATGATCGAGAAGGCGTGATCTCGGAAAGTTTCGGGGTCGGCATCGACCGTGGGACGGGAAACGCTGCCCGCCTTTGGGATTGAAACGCGAGAATAATCGGGGACATCGCCCGGCCGGTATTCGGGCTCAGGAACGTGTAGGGAAAGGGGCGACGTATCGGTTGTCACAATGCGCCTGTCGCCAGATCGCGAGGTTGTTTCAACACTGTGCTTAAAAAGTAGGGTGGCGCAGTCAACCTGACTATAGATGCTCCGGTAACAAATGCGGGAATCACAAAAATTTGTTCCTTATCCCGCGGTGGAAGTCGCACTTATCAAAGTATTTTCCTATGTATCGCATCGAACTCAGACAATGGTTCTGAACGCGGTATTGATCTGAGGGCGGCGATAGGCCGAGGCAACTTCAATTGCGGTGTGCGTCGCCAATCATTTGATTTGTTTCGCGCATCAACCTTCGACAATTTCCCGCATGGCGCCGAGAAATTGCGCGACCTCGGTTTCGGTATTGTAGTGACAGAGCGATACGCGGACACACGAGTCCAAGCCCAATGGGTCTAGGATATTGCCGGAATAATGGTCGGCCTTGCGGGTGTGGACGCGGATACCGCGCTCGCTGAGCTGCGCGACGATAGATGCCGCATCCCTGCCGTCAATAGTGAGAGACACCAGCCCTTCGCGCCGCGGATTGTCGACGCCGCCGATGATTCTGACCATCGGCATGTCGGCGAGGCCTTTCAAATTGCCGGTGCCATGGAGCATTGCGTCGGTGAGCGCTTTTTCATGGTCATGGATTGCTTTGCCGGCGGCGATGAATTTGTCGCGGCGTTCGGTCGCGGCGGTGAGCTGCGCGCCGAGCCATTCGAAATACTTCACGACTTCCAGAAAGGTCGCGTAGGAGCCCGTGTCGCGCGTGCCGAGTTCCCAATTGTCCGCCGGCCCGCCGATCAAAGTGTTATGCGGTAGCGCGGATAAACGATCGGAAATCCATCCGATGCCATAGCCATGACGCGAAAAAACTTTGTAGGGCGAAATGGCATAGCCATCAATTCGGTAGCTATCGATATTCAAGTCGCCGTGAGCAGCATGTTGAATACCGTCGACAATGATAAAGCAATTAGGCGCCACGGCCCGAACGACGTCCGAAATCGCGGCAACGTCCACCGACATGCCGGTGACCGGTGAGGTGTGAATGATGGTCGCCACGCGGGTCTCAGCGTTGACATGCTTGGCGTAGTCGGCGGCATCGACGGATCCCGTCTCAGAATTGTGGGGGATCGCGACATAGTCTTTTCGGGCGATACCGGACCAACGTATGGCGGCGCTGCGCGACGCCGGATGTTCAAGCGTGCTACCAACCACAGTGCCGCCCTGGGGCGATTCCAAGACCGCCGTGCTGATCATACGAAACAGCAATTCCGTGCCGCTTTCGCCGACGAACACCTGACCTCCGCTGGCGTTCAAGAAGACCTTGGTTGCCGCTTTGGTTTCGGCGATTACGCTCATCAGTGCGTGGGAGGCAGGATTGTCGCGCCCCTGATTGTCCGGGATGGCCGCGTAGTCGCGCGCGACGTCGACCGCGGACTTGAGTGTCAAAGCACCGCCTGCATTTTCGAAGAAGATGCGCGGTCCCTGTTCGGGGCACGCGTCGATCCAGGCAAATCGATCGCGAATTTGGCTCATCAGGCCGGCTTCGAACATTGTCGGATTTCTTTCCTTTCGGGGTGCGACCGGGCGGGCGCCGGGCCGATCACGCCGCATTATCGGTCTGGACTTGAACGGGAACACGCAGAGCGACGCGTTGGCGAGGGGCGGGCCAGCTTTGCACCGAACCGCCGGAGCCGCACGTGCGTCTCATGATCGTCTTACAAGATCTGATCGCTCTATTGTTGGTTCGCGCCACGGTTACGAAACGGCGGGGAGCCGGTCTTCCACACCGAGCTCCGCGACGATCGACTTGAACCAGCCAATCACTTCGTGGTGGTAGGGGATACCTTTGGCCCGCCGATCTTGCTCGGTTTCAGCGGCTTGGAGGCCGGCGTAATAGACGCGCTGCTCGCCGGGGGCGGTCTTCGCTTCGCGCAGACGCCGTAGATAGGTATCCATATCGTCCTTGAACTGCTCGAGATCGGTGAACGCGTCGATACGGTACGCGAGAAAATGGTGAGCCTGACCGGCGCGTCGGTCCGGGCCAGCGCCGGCCCCAGCCAAAACAGTCGTCAGCACTTCGAGCATCACGGCGAGGCCATAGCCTTTGTGAGACCCGATTTCGCGTGTGCCGCCGACCGGCAGGTGCAAATGCGGCTCGGGGATCGCTTCGTTGTCCATAATCGGGCTGCCGTCTTCGCGCGCCAGCCAGCCGGGCAATGTGCCCCGGCCCAACCGTTTTGCGATGCTCACTTTGTTGCCGGCCACGCCACTCATCGAGGCGTCGAACACGAACGGGGCTTCGTCGCGCGCCGGCACGGCAATACCAAGCGGGTTGAGCCCGATCAGTTCTTCGGCGCCATAGGTCGGGGTCATGCGCAATCCGCCCGCGGTCGCGGCGACACCGATCATATCGTGCTCCAGCGCCATCGCGGCGGTATAGGCGGCGGCGCCAAAGTGCCCGCCGCGGTACACATTGACCGCGCCGATGCCGAATTGGCGTGCGCGTTCGATCGCCATGTTCATCGCATGCGGTCCGATCACGCCACCATGCGCGCCGTCGGAGTCGATCGTGCAAGCGGCCGGCGCTTCGGAGACGACTTTCCAGGTCGGGTCTAGATTAACGGTGCCGTCGCGGAACCAGTTGACGTAGACGCGCAGCATGTTCGACACGCCATGAGAGTCGATGCCCCGGAGGTCGGCGTATATGAGGACATCGGTCGATTGCCGGGCGTGCGCTTCGGGCATGCCGAGGGCCTGAAAAATGTCCTGCACGGTGGCGCGCATCACGTCCGCATCAATACGGGCTTCAAATTCTTCAGGCGTACGAAATTGCTCGAGCATGCTGGATCTCCACTTGTGGCTGAGTTGACTTGCCGCCGCGCTTTCCCCCTACGGCGCCCCCTGGGCCGCGTCACGATCGATAACGAGTCGCCGATCAATTTATCGTACCGAGTGCGTGGGGCCTTGCGCGACAGTCATCGCGACAAGGCCCCGGAGGCCTCTTGGTGCAAAACGATCTCGTGAGAGAGCGTTTCGAGACCCCAACGGCGAGCATGCGGTCGGCGGCCGGGCTGTCAACCGGAACGCAAAATTCCCCGCTTCGCTCGTGTCAGCATCCCAAATCTGCATGATTAATCACCAATAACAACATAGAAGCGCTGTTTTTGATTAAAATTTAATCTAATTGGCGGTTTTCTATGCATATTTTTGGGCCATTGTCGTGCGGTGTTTGCACGGCCGACACGCCGAACACCGCGAATCCGCCTGCGATTCCATGGGTTTCGGTTGCTTGAGATCGTCAGAATTGTTGCGTGGCACAAAGCTTGCTGCTTCCCAATCGGTGCAAAACATCTCGTTTGGGAGAGTTTCATGAAAAGTATACCCCGCATGGTCGGCGGGCTCGGCGTTGCCGCCGGGCTGCTGACCGCTGGATGGTCGGTGAACGGCGCATTGGCCGACGACCAGACGATCAAAATCGGCGTGCTGCATTCGTTGTCCGGCACAATGGCGATCAGCGAGACCACGCTCAAAGACACGGTTCTCATGATGGTCGACGATTTGAACGCCAATGGCGGTCTGCTCGGCAAGCAAGTCGAGGCGATCGTCGTCGACCCCGCGTCCGACTGGCCGCTCTTCGCGGAAAAAGCGCGCGAACTGATCGAGAAGGAACAAGTGGCGGCGGTGTTCGGCTGCTGGACCTCGGTGTCGCGCAAATCCGTCCTGCCGGTGTTCGAGGAATTGAACGGCCTTCTGTTCTATCCGGTGCAATATGAAGGCGAGGAAAGCTCGCGGAACGTGTTCTACACCGGTGCGGCGCCGAACCAGCAAGCGATCCCCGCCGTCGAATACTTGATGAGTGAGGATGGCGGTGCGGCGGAACGCTGGGTCCTGCTCGGCACGGACTATGTTTACCCGCGCACGACCAACAAGATCTTGCGTGCGTTCCTAAATTCCAAGGGCGTGTCGGACGACGACATAATGGAATCCTACACCCCGTTCGGACATTCCGACTGGCAGACCATTGTCAGCGATGTCAAAGCCTTCGCGTCCGAAGGCAAGCAAACGGCGGTCGTCTCGACGATCAACGGTGACGCCAACGTGCCGTTCTATAAAGAGCTCGGCAACCAAGGCATCAGCGCGGAAGACATTCCGGTTGTCGCGTTTTCGGTCGGCGAGGAAGAGCTTTCCGGCCTCGATACCGCGCCACTGGTGGGCCATCTCGCGGCGTGGAACTATTTCATGAGCGTCGACACGGAAGAGAATGACGCCTTCATCGAAGCTTGGCAGACCTACATCGGCAGCGAAGACCGCGTCGTGAACGACCCCATGGAAGCGCACTTTATCGGCTTCCAAATGTGGGCGCAGGCGGTTCGCCAGGCAGGTTCGACCAATGTCGACGCCGTGCGCCAAGCGATGTACGGCCAAAACGTGCGCTCCTTGAGCGGCTACGACGTCACGATGAACACCAACCATCACCTGTCCAAGCCGGTGATGATCGGTGAGATCCAGGATGACGGCCAGTTCGACATCGTCTGGCAAACCGACGGCGTGGTGGTCGGCGACGCGTGGAGCGACTTCATTCCGGAAAGTTCGAAGCTGACGGCCGACTGGACCTTCCCTTGGGTCTGCGGCAATTGCGAGCAGCCGATCTTCGTATCCACGAACTAGCACTATCTACGACTGAACGACGGGATCCGCCGCCGCCCCGGCGGATCCCGCACTTCGTAAAGATTATTGGAATTCATTCGCTATGCACCTATTCGCCCGCGTTGCCCTCGTGGCGGTTGCGCTCTGGCTGGCAACAGCGGCCAATGCCGAGGCGATCGAAGATATGGTGCAGGCGCTCGGCGCGAAAGAGTCGGCCGAGAAAATCGCCGCGATCGACGCCCTGGCGTCAAGCGGTGACGAACGCGCGCTCGGTATCTTGCAGGCGATGCTCGATCGCCGTTTGTTTCGGGTCAAAGCCGATGACCGGGTCGTCTTTGCCGACAAAAGTGACGGCGGGTATCAGCTCACCGATCCGTTGACCGGAGAAGCGCTGGGCGAAGTCGGCCGGCGCGACGTCAAGAAAGTCTCCGTGAACAACAAGCTGCGCGGCAAACTGCGCGGCACGATCGGCGGCATGACGTTGCTCAGTCCCGAGGCTGAGGCGCGCGCCGCGGCCGCCGACGCGGTGTTCAAAACGCCGAATGCGGCCATCCTTCCCATATTGGATCAGGCCATCGAAGCCGAGACCGACGCGTCGGTCCGCGACCGGTTGGAACGCGCCCGCGCGGCTGTCCAGATCGAAACGTCCAAGGAGTCGGCGGTCCGCCAGGCGGCGGTCGAAACCCTCGCGCAATTCACCGATCCTGACGTTCGAACTTTGGTCGCGAGTTTGCTGGTCGCATCGGACGACGGTTTTGTCGAAGCCGACGACGCCGTGCGCGCCGCGGCGACGGAAACCTTGGCCACAATCGACGCCGGCATTGCGCGTTGGACGCTGATCGGCAATCTGTTTCAAGGCCTCAGTCTCGGGTCCGTGCTGCTGCTCGCGGCCATCGGCCTCGCCATCACCTTCGGCGTCATGGGCGTGATCAACATGGCGCATGGCGAAATGGTGATGCTCGGCGCGTACACCACATTCGTGGTGCAGGAAATCTTCCGCAACCATTTCCCGGGCGGTTTCGATTACTCGCTCGCGGTTGCCATTCCCGCAGCGTTCGTGATTGTCGGCGCGATTGGCATCGCCATCGAACGCGGAATCATTCGGTTCCTGTATGGCCGCCCGCTGGAAACCCTGCTGGCGACATGGGGCCTCAGCCTAATCTTGCAACAAGCGGTGCGCACCATCTTCGGGCCGACCAATCGCGAAGTCGGCAATCCGGAGTGGATGACCGGCGCGATAGAGCTCGCGGGCGGCGTGGCGCTGACCTACAACCGGATTTGGATCATCGTGTTCGCCTTGGTGGTTTTCGCCGGCCTCATGATTTTGCTGGCGCGAACGCCGCTCGGCTTGCAAATGCGTGCCGTGACCCAAAACCGGGCGATGGCGAGCGCCATGGGCATCCGCACCGGCACCATTGACGCCCTCACCTTCGGTCTCGGCTGCGGCATCGCCGGGATGGCGGGTGTCGCGCTCAGCCAAATCGACAATGTCGGACCCAACCTCGGACAAGGCTACATCGTCGATTCCTTCATGGTCGTCGTATTCGGCGGTGTCGGCAATCTGTGGGGCACCTTGCTCGGCGCGACCACCCTTGGGGTCGTGAACAAATTCCTTGAGCCCTATGCCGGGGCTGTGCTCGGTAAGATTTTGGTTTTGGTCGCGATCATCCTGTTCATCCAGAAGCGGCCGCGCGGTTTGTTCGCGCTCAAGGGCCGTGCGGTGGAGAACTGATCGGTGGTCCGCGCAACCTACACCCCTCTCCTCGCGCGTCTCGGCACCGGCGGCACGATATTTCTTGCCGTATTAATCGCCGCGGCCATCGCGGTTCCGATTCTGAATCAGGCCGTACCGGTCACCTCGGCGTTTCACGTCCCGACCTATCTCGTTAGTTTGTTTGGCAAGTATCTGTGCTTTGCCCTGCTTGCGCTCAGCGTGGACCTAATCTGGGGCTATTGCGGCATATTGAGCTTGGGGCACGGGGCCTTTTTCGCGCTCGGCGGATATGCCATGGGCATGCATCTGATGCGCGAGATCGGCGATCGCGGCGTCTACGGCAATCCGGTCTTGCCGGACTTCATGGTGTTCCTCGATTGGGCGGAACTCCCTTGGTACTGGTACGGCTTCGACAATTTCGCTTTCGCGATTTTGATGGTCGCGCTGGTGCCCGGCACGCTGGCCTTCGTTTTCGGCTGGCTCGCGTTCCGCTCGCGCGTCACCGGCGTCTATTTCTCGATCATGACGCAGGCGATGACCTTTGCGCTGCTGCTGGCCTTCTTCCGCAACGATATGGGTTTCGGCGGCAATAACGGCCTGACGGATTTCAAGGACGTTCTCGGTTTCGATTTGCAAGCGAGCGGGACGCGCGTCGGCCTCTACGTCGCGTCCGCGATCGCACTCGGGTTCGGTTTTCTGCTATCGCGCTATCTGGTGACCTCCCGACTGGGGCGCGTTCTTGTCGCGGTCCGCGACGCGGAAAGCCGAACCCGTTTCCTCGGTTACCGCGTCGAATATTACAAGCTGTTTGTCTTCGTGCTCTCGGCGGTGCTCGCCGGGATCGCAGGCGCGCTTTATGTGCCGCAGGTCGGCATCATCAATCCCGGCGAATTCTCCCCGGCCAACTCGATCGAAATCGTTATTTGGGTCGCGGTCGGTGGGCGCGGAACGCTGTACGGCGCGGTGCTCGGCGCGATCCTGGTGAACTACGCGAAGAGCTATTTCACCGGCGCCCTCCCCGATCTCTGGCTGTTTGTGCTCGGCGGCCTGTTCATTTTCGTCACGATCTTCATGCCCAAAGGCGTCGTCGGCGCGGTGACCGCGCTGAAAGACAAGGTGAAGCCGGTCGCGCCGCGACCCGCGACCCAAGGAGCCTCAAGTGGCTGAGGTCGCGCACAAAGTCGAAGCGCCCGAGGCGATTGTTGCCGACGCACCAACCCCCGGCGACACGCTGCTCTATTTGGAAAGCGTCACCGTCAGCTTTGACGGGTTCAAAGCGTTGAATGATCTCAATCTCTATGCCCAGGCGCGGCGCATGGAAGCGGTGATCGGCCCCAACGGCGCCGGCAAAACCACCATGATGGACGTGATCAGCGGCAAGACGCGGCCTGATCAAGGCCGGGTGATTTTCCGCGGCGACATCGACCTCACTAAGCTTGATGAAGCGGCGATCGCCAATCTCGGGATCGGACGCAAGTTCCAGAAACCGACGGTCTTCGAGAACCATACGGTGTTCGACAATCTCGAGCTCGCGCTGAAAGGCGACCGCGGGGTTTTCCACGCCGTGTTCAAACGCCTCGATGCCGATGAACGCGCCCGGATCGAAGAAGTGCTCGGCATCATTTCGTTGACCGAAGAGGCGTATCGGCGCGCCGGCGATTTGTCGCACGGTCAAAAGCAGTGGCTGGAAATCGGCATGCTGCTGATGCAGGACCCGGAACTGCTCATGGTCGATGAGCCGGTGGCGGGCATGACTGACGCCGAGACCGAACAAACCGCCGATCTCTTGCGCGCCATAGCCGAGACTCACTCGGTCTTGGTCGTTGAGCACGACATGGACTTTGTCCGCGCGCTCGACTCGCGCGTCACCGTTCTGCACGAAGGCTCGGTGATCGCCCAGGGCAGTCTCGACAGCGTTCAGAACGACGAACGCGTCATCGAAATCTATCTGGGCCGCTGAGCGATGCTGCGTGTGGATTCGGTTGATCTCCATTACGGCGCGAGCCAAGCGCTGCGCGGCATCGACATGGAGGCAGCGATCGGTGATGTCACGTGTGTTCTCGGACGGAACGGCGTCGGCAAAACCAGCTTGCTGCGCGCCATTGTCGGCCAGCACAAAGTGAGCGGCGGTCAAATCCGCTGGGACGAGACCGACGTGACGCATTTGCCGGCGCACCGGCGGGCGAGCGCAGGCATAGCCTACGTGCCGCAGGGGCGTGAGATCTTTCCGCTACTGACGGTCGAAGAAAACTTGCGCACCGGCTTCGCCGCAGTCGGCCGGTCCGACCGGACGATTCCGGAAGAAGTGTTCGACCTTTTCCCCGTGCTCAAGTCGATGCTCGGACGGCGTGGCGGCGATTTGTCGGGCGGACAGCAGCAGCAACTGGCGATCGCGCGCGCGCTTGTGATGCGGCCGCGTTTGCTGGTTCTTGACGAACCGACCGAGGGCATTCAGCCGTCGATCATCAAGGATATTGAGTCCGTCATTCGGCTGCTGCGCGAGCGCGGCACCATGGCGATCCTGCTCGTCGAACAATATTTCGATTTTGCCCGGCGCCTCGCCGATCGCTTCGTGGTGATGAACCGCGGTGAAATCGTCGTGCGCGGTGCCGGCGATCAGATGGACCAAGACGATGTCCGCCGTCATCTCACTGTCTGAGGCACGCGCGCGCGCCCGGGCGCGCCGACAAGACGCACCGGCGGTGGACGGGTCCGTGCGAGCCGTGATCGGTGCGTCGAACGGCGGCGGCCTCAAGGACCTATACCAGCATGAGCCGCTGCGCCTGCTGTGTCCGCGCCCTGAACCGGACGAGCCCTTAACCGGCATTCTTCTCAATACCGCCGGAGGATTGGTCGGCGGCGACCGCCACCGCATCAAATTTGATTGCCTGCCTAACGGCCAAGCGCTGATCACCGGCCAATCGGCCGAGAAGATTTACCGGTCGAGCGGCTCGACATCGGTGGTGGACGTCGAACTCAAAGCGGGACGCGGCGCGATCCTCGAATGGTTGCCACAGGGCACCATCCTGTTCGATCGGGCCCGCCTGCGCCGACGCACGCTCGTCCGACGGGAACCGGGCGCGCGCGTACTGGCGGGCGAAATCGTGGTTCTCGGCCGATTGGGTATGGGCGAGACCTTCAGCACCGGCTTGCTGTTCGACCAGTGGCGTGTCGAGGACGCGGGCAAGCTGGTTTGGATTGATGCCCTGCGGCTTGAAGACGATCTCGACCGCGTGCGCGCGTCGCCCGCCGGCCTTGGCGAGGCCACCGCCTTGGCCACAGCCATCTATGTCGCCGACAACGCACCAGAGCTCTTAGAAGACGCCCGTGCCCTGTTGGACGAGACGGCGCCGGATTGCGCGGTCGGCGCGACGACACTCGGACCGGTCTTGATATTCCGCTGGCTGAGCAAAGAACCGCATCGGCTGCGGCATGCCTTCGGCGCTTTTTGGTCCGCATTTCGGGCCCGCGCGCTCGGGCGCCCCAACCGCATTCCGGTGCTTTGGCAACGCTAATCAATTTGGACATTTGGGAGGCCTAGCGTGGATCTCACGCCGAGAGAAAAAGACAAATTGTTGATATCGATGGCTGCCATGGTGGCGCGCCGGCGGTTGGAACGCGGTGTTAAACTGAACCACCCGGAGGCCATCGCGCTGATTACCGATCATGTCGTCGAAGGCGCGCGAGACGGCCGCTCGGTCGCCGACCTGATGCAATCCGGCGCCAATATACTGCGCCGCGATCAAGTGATGGTTGGCGTGCCCAGCATGATCCACGATGTACAAGTCGAGGCGAGCTTCCCCGACGGCACCAAGCTGGTCACCGTGCACCAGCCCATTCGATGAGCGCGCGAGCATGAAACCGGGAGAAATCATCACGGCCGACGGTGCGATCACGCTAAATGCGGATCGGGACGCTATCACTTTGAGTGTCGTCAACACGGGCGACCGGCCGGTCCAAGTCGGCAGTCACTATCATTTCGCGGAAACCAATAGCGGGCTCAGTTTCGACCGCGCCGCCGCACGCGGCCGGCGCTTGGACATACCGGCCGGCACGGCGGTGCGCTTTGAGCCTGGCCAAACGCGTAAAGTCGCGCTTATCCCCTACGCCGGCAAGCGCCAGGTTTTCGGATTCAACCAGGCCGTCATGGGCGCGCTTGACCAAGAGGACGCCTGAGCCATGCCGAGCACCATCAGCCGCGAAGCCTATGCCGACATGTTCGGCCCGACGGTCGGCGACCGCGTCCGCCTCGCCGACACGGACCTGATCATCGAGGTCGAAGACGACCGCACGATTTACGGCGAAGAGGTCAAATTCGGCGGCGGCAAAGTGATCCGCGACGGCATGGGTCAAAGCCAAGCCGCGCGCAAGGACGGCGCGGTCGACACCGTGATCACCAACGCCCTCATTCTCGATCATTGGGGGATCGTCAAAGCCGATATCGGATTGCGTGACGGCCGCATCGCCGGCATTGGGAAAGCCGGCAATCCCGATGTCCAGCCCGGCGTCGACATTATCGTAGGGCCCGGCACCGAGGCGATCGCCGGCGAAGGGTTGATTTGCACGGCGGGCGGCATCGACTCGCATATTCATTTCATTTGTCCGCAGTTGATCGAAGAGGCGCTGACCAGCGGCGTGACGACCATGTTGGGCGGCGGCACCGGACCGGCGGCCGGAACCAACGCGACCACCTGCACACCCGGCCCGTGGCATATCGCGCGCATGCTGCAGGCGGCCGAAGCCTTTCCAATGAATCTCGGCTTCTTCGGCAAAGGCAACGCGAGTACGCCCGCGGCCTTAGAGGAACAAATTCGCGCCGGCGTCTGCGGCCTGAAGCTGCACGAGGACTGGGGGACAACGCCGGCGGCGATCGATTGCTGCCTCTCGATCGCCGATCAACCCGACATTCAGGTTCTGATCCACACCGATACCTTGAACGAGTCGGGCTTCGTCGAAAACACGATCGCGGCGTTCAAGGGGCGCACGATTCATGCGTTTCACACCGAAGGCGCGGGCGGCGGTCACGCACCGGACACCATTAAATTGTGCGGCGAGGCGAACGTCCTGCCCTCCTCCACCAACCCGACGCGGCCATTTACCGTCAACACCATCGACGAACATCTCGACATGCTGATGGTGTGTCATCACCTTGACCCGAAAATTCCGGAGGATATCGCTTTCGCCGAGAGCCGGATCAGGCGCGAAACCATCGCCGCCGAGGATATCCTGCACGACCTCGGCGCGTTCTCGATCATCGCGTCCGACAGTCAAGCGATGGGCCGGGTCGGCGAAGTGATTATCCGGACGTGGCAGACCGCCGACAAAATGCGCAAGCAGCGCGGACGTCTCGCCGACGAGGGCGGCGACAACGACAATGTCCGCGCCCGCCGCTATGTCGCGAAATACACCATCAATCCGGCGATCGCACACGGGATCGCCGACCATGTCGGGTCCGTCGAAGTCGGAAAACTGGCCGATTTGGTGTTGTGGAACCCGGCGTTCTTCGGCGTGAAGCCGGCCATGGTCGTCAAATCCGGCAGTATCGCGACCGCGCCGATGGGCGATCCGAATGCGTCGATCCCGACGCCGCAGCCGGTTCACTACCGTCCGATGTTCGCGAGTTACGGCCGCGCCTGCACCGAAAGCGCCGTGACTTTCGTCAGCGGACTGTCGATACAAGACGGCCTCGCCGAGTCGGCGCGCCTCACACGGGAATTGGTTGCCGTGGCAAATACCCGAAGCGGCATCAGTAAGGCGGACATGGTTCACAATGGCGAAACGCCGTCGATCGACGTTGATCCCGAAACCTACGAAGTCCGCGCGAACGGCGAATTGCTCACCTGTGAACCGGCGGACGAGCTGCCCATGGCGCAGCGCTATTTCCTGTTCTGATGCGCCGCGTCGTCGACATCGCCGAGGCTGGCTCGTGGCCGAATACATCGAATGCCGAGCATGTCACGCTCGGTTATGACGACCGCGTGCGCCGACGATTGCGTCTGGTCAGCGATTCCGGCCGGCCGCTCATGCTCGACTTGCCGTCGGTCGTGCGTTTGCAGGATGGATCGGGCCTCCACCTCGACACGGGAGAGTGGATCGGTGTCGTGGCGGCGAAAGAAGACGTCGTCGAAGTTGCGTGTCCGTCGCCGCACGCGCTGGCTCGGATCGCGTGGCATCTCGGCAACCGCCATGTTCCCGCGCAAATCCTGCCGGGCGCGGTGCGGTTTCGGGACGATCCGGTGATCGTCGCCATGGTTGAAGGGCTTGGCGCGACGGTTGTGCGGCTCCGGGCGCCCTTTCAACCGGAAGCCGGCGCGTACCATCGGCACGGCCAGGACGGCCACAGCCATGGATGACCGCGCGCTCTATCCCTTGATGGCGTGGTTCTCTCCCGGCTATCCGATTGGCGCTTATTGCTACAGCCATGGGCTGGAAGCGGCGGTGGAGCGCGGGCTTGTGACCGACCGGAGCGCGCTCCAGGATTGGATTGACGCCCTGGTTCGTCACGGCGACGGTTGGATCGATGCTTGCCTGTTTTCCGCGACCTACGACGCCGCGCGACGGCAAAACTGGCCGAAAATCGCCCGGCTGTGCGAACGCGCCCGGGCGCAACGCCCGTCGCCTGAAATCGCCTTGGAAGGCGAAGCGCAAGGCCAGGCCTTTTTGACCGCCACCGCGCGGGCGTGGCCGCACGCATGGTTCAACCGCCTGGAAGCGTGCCGCAAAGGCCCGGTCGCCTACCCGGTAGCGGTCGCGGTGGCATGCGCCGCGCACGAGCTCGCCAAGCGCGCCAGCCTGATCGCCTTTTTGCACGGCTTTGTGGCCAATTTCGCCTCGGCCGGCATGCGGCTGATTCCGCTCGGCCAAAGCGACGGACAGGCGGTGATTTCCGATCTTGCCCAAGCGGTCATCGAAACCGCCGACCGCGCACCGCGCGCCCGATTGGACGATATCGGCACCGCGACGCCCATGGTCGATTGGCTCTCCATTGCTCACGAAACCCAATATACGAGGATTTTCCGCTCATGACCTTTTCGCAACACGGCCCGGCCCGGATCGGGATCGGCGGCCCGGTGGGGTCCGGTAAAACCGCCCTGACCGATGCTCTCTGCAAATCGCTGCGCGACCAATACGAAATCGCCGTCGTCACCAACGACATTTACACCAAGGAAGATGCCCAATTTCTCACCCGCTCCGGCGCCCTGGAACCGGAACGGATCGTCGGCGTCGAAACCGGCGGCTGTCCCCACACCGCCATCCGCGAAGACGCGTCGATCAACCTCGCGGCGATCGATGATTTATGCGCGCGCTACAAGAACTTGGATTTGCTGCTCATTGAATCGGGCGGCGACAATCTGGCCGCGACTTTCAGCCCTGAACTTGCCGACCTAACGATTTACGTGATCGACGTTTCGGCCGGCGACAAAATCCCGCGCAAGGGCGGCCCCGGCATTACCCGTTCGGACCTGCTCGTCATCAACAAAACCGACCTCGCCCCCCTGGTCGGCGCGAGCCTTGAGGTGATGAAGCACGATAGCGAACGCATGCGTGGCGAGCGCCCGTTTGTATTCACATGTTTGAAAAAAGAAAACGGCGTGGCGCCCGTGGCGGCGTTTATCCTCAAGATGACGGGCCTCGATGCCCAAAATTCATCGCTGGACGTTCGAAGCGCGTAGCCGAGCGTCCGATACGCCCTTGCGATTTGCGTCTGGGATCCGGTTGGTTCCTGGGACCTTGACGGACGTGACGCTTCAGGATTGTCGCTCCGTGATATTCGTCGCGGCGGATTTCGGCTTCCAAGGCCAATAGATCTCGTTGTTTTTGGTGAGCCCCTTTGGCCGGAAGATGAGGATCAGCAGCATTGCGATGCCGATGCCAACTTCGGCAGAGCTGGCCGGCAAATCCCACGTCATGCCGGCGAGTTCAAACCCGGCCTCCCAGCGTCGCAGAAATTCGATCAGGAACGACATGACCACCACGCCGACCACGGCGCCGGACAGGCTTTGCATGCCGCCGACCACCAGCATCGCCAAGGTGATGAACGTCATCGGCAGATAGAAAGTGTCGACCGTCAGTAATCCGAGGAAGTGGCCATAGAGTCCGCCGGCCATGCCGACGATGAAGGCGCTGATGGTGAACGCGATCAAGCGTTGAGAGGTCACGCTGACACCGGCAGCCTTGGCCGCGACTTCATCTTCGCGCGACGATCGGAGCGCAAGTCCGAAGCGCGACCGTGCGTAAAGAAAGGCCGCAACGATTGCGACAATCGCAAAGCAAAACGCGACCCAGGGCGTGGTTGTCACCGGAATCCCGACCAGCGAGCTTTGGCCTGCGGTCCACGTGCTCCATTGCAGGTAAAGCGAATAGAAACTCATGAACAACGCAAACGTGCCGATGGAGGCTGCGATGCCGGACAGGCGCATCAGCGCCAAGCCGGAGATGAAGGCGACTATGGCGGCCAAGACGCCGCCGAGGATCGTCGCAACGACCCAGTGATGCGAATGGGTCAGCAGATATTCCGGCAGTCCGGGGATGAAGATGTCCTTTTGAATCGGATCCATGGTCTGCCACGCCGTGGCGTAGGCGCCGATCATCATGAAGCCGATGTGGCCGAAGGATATGATCCCCGAATTGCCGATAAACAGGAAAAGACCGACGACGACGACCATCCGGATCAGCGCTTCCGTGAGCGACTGGTTGACGATCCGGTCGCCGGGAATCTGGATCACCGCCACGATAATCAGCAAAACGGCGCACATGGAGAGCATCGGCCAATAGTCGCGCAGGAGATGGCCGAGCGGCGTTTTCGGCTCCATCACACGCGCTCCTTCGCCGCACGCGACACCAACAGGCCTTGGGGCCGCGCCAGCAGAATGACGATGACGATGGCGAACACGAACACGTCGCGAAACACTCGCAACTCGGATGGTAGAAAAGTCTGCAACAAAATGCTTACGGCGCCGACCGCGAAGCCGCCGACCACGGCGCCCACCAAGCTGCCCATGCCGCCGATCACCGTGGCGATAAAGGCGAAGAGCATCAGTGGGATGCCCATGCGGAAATCCAAAATGCCGGTTTGGGTGACAAACAACATGGACACCGCGGCCGCAAGCATGCCGCTAATCGCAACGGCCAACATGATGACGCGGTTCGCTTTGATGCCGAGCATGCGCGCCATGCGAAAATCCTCAGCCGCCGCGCGCATATAGATGCCGTATTTGGTGCGCGTCAGAAACAGCACCAAGAGCAGCATCAAGGCCAAGGTGGTGCCGATAATGATCAGTTGGAGCTGCGGGACTTGCACGCCCTCCGCCAATTGAATGCCGAGGTTCAAATCCGACCACAATCCGACCGCCTTCGGGCGCCCGCCATAGATCATGATAACCAAGTTTTGCAGGATGAAGCCGAGTGCGAACGAACCGATCATAAGCGTCGCGGGCGACGCGTTCCGCAATGGTCGGAATACGGTGAATTCCGAAATCAGGGCGATCACCACAACGATGCCGATGATCGACGGTATGAGCATCAGCGGATGGAAATCGCCGATATAGAGCGTCGCCTGCGCGGCGGCCGACGGCACGATCAGCGCATAGGCGCCGATGGTGATGAAATCGCCATGGGCAAAGTTGATTAGTTTCAGGACCCCGAACAATAGGCCGATGCCGAGCGCCGCCACGGCATAAAAGCTACCGAGGCTGAGCGCGTCGATGATGACTTGAAGCGTAAACGCCATCAGAACTCCACCTCGTCTTCGTCATGCTGGTGGGTAAACCCGAAATAAGCCTCATGGACCGCCTTGCCGTCTTGCAAGTCCGCGGTCTTGCCTTCGAGCTGGATTTCGCCGCTGCGCAACACGTACAAGCGATCGGCCGCTTTCAGCGCCCGTTCCGAACTCTGTTCGACCAGCAGCAAAGTGAGTCCACGTGATTTCCGCAGGTCGACCAAAACTTCGTAAACCTGGTCCACGATACGCGGCGCCAAGCCGAGAGATGGCTCGTCGATGGTCAGGAAGCGCGGGTTGGTCATCAGCGACCGGGCAATGGCCAGCATTTGCTGTTCGCCGCCCGACAGTTTGCCGGCCGACTGCCGACGCCGCTCAGCGAGAATCGGAAACATGTCCAACACGCGCTCATAATCCTGTCGGACGCGGTCTTTATCGTTCCGCGTGGCCGCGCCGACCTGCAAATTCTCGTCGACTGTCAGCGACGTAAAAATGTGGCGGCCTTCCGGAACTTGCGAAATTCCAAGCGTTGCCACTTGCTCCGGTGGCGTACCGATGATCGATTTGCCGTCAAACGATATCTCGCCCTCGGTTGGTGAGAGCACGCTCGAAATCGACAGCAGCGTGGTCGACTTCCCAGCGCCGTTGGGACCGACGATGCAAACAATCTCGCCTTCCGCGACGTTCAAAGATATGCCGCGCAGGGCGGCAATCCGGCCATAGTGGACGTGCAAGTTCTCGACGTTTAGCAACATGGCTTATCCCTTGCCCAGATAAGCTTCGATGACCGTCGGGTTCTTTTGGACCTCGGCCGGCGTTCCCTCGGCAATCGTTCGCCCGCTATCGAGAACATGCAGCCGTTCGCAAACACCCATAATGACGCGCATATTGTGCTCAATAAGAATGATGCCGCAGCCATAGCGCTCGCGTATCCCGTCGACTAAACGCATTAGCTCGTCGCACTCCAAGTCCGACATCCCGGCGGCAGGCTCATCGAGCAGCATGTATTTGGGCGATCCAACCAGTGCGCGTGCAATGCCCGCTCGGCGCTCGTCGGTGTAGGCGAGGGCGCCGGCCAGTGTGTCCGCTTGGTGCGCGAGACCGATCCACTCCAAAATTTCCATGGCGTCTTGGTGGGCGCGCCGGCGGCCGAGACCGAGCCCCACGGCGGCGACCTCGACATTCTCGGCGACGGTCATTTCGCGAAACAGGCGGCCCGCTTGAAATGTCCGCGACACGCCACGGCGTCGAAGTTTGTGTGGATTGACGTTGGTGACAGGCTGGCCGTCCAACAGCACTTCGCCGCCGGCGGGGTTTTGGAAGCCCGTCATAGCATTGACCAAAGTGGTCTTGCCGGCACCGTTCGGGC
>JANQOH010000069.1 GCA_028289725.1 Alphaproteobacteria bacterium | reverse complement strand
AAGATGCATGCCGTCGCTCTGCTCATGACGCATGGGGCGCCGTTCATCGCCGCCATGCTGGCGACGCTGAAGACCGGCCGTTACTACGTACCGCTCAATCCCGCCAACGCCGTCGAGGAGAACAAACGCATTATTCTCGATGCCGACGCCGAGTTACTGCTTACAGACAGTGGTTACGCTACCCTCGCGAAGAATACCGCCGGGATGGTCTGTCAGGTCGAGGACATTGGCAGATTTGAAGGGTCTGCGATTTCAACGAATGAAAGCCCTGTCATATCCCCTGGCGATATTGCCGGTCTCTTTTACACCTCCGGCACGACCGGCAAGCCGAAGGGGGTCATGCAAACGCATCGAAACTTCCTGCATTCCGCCCACAGCTTTATCAATGCCATGCGCATTGGCCCGGACGACCGGCTGATGTTCGGTTATCACGGCAGCACCGGTGCTTCGGTCAAGAATATCTTCGCCGGCTTGCTCACCGGGGCGACCCTTTGCTCATGGGACTTCTCACAACATGGCGCCGCGGCTATGGCAAATTGGCTGAGCACGGAGCGAGTCACCGCACTCTATATGTTCAGAAGCGCCTTTAGCCAATGCATGAGCATCATTCCGCCGGACGTGAAATTTCCACATGTACGGGCGCTGACGCTATCGAGCGAGCCGGTATACGATAGCGACATAACAACTTGGCGCGACCGTTTTCCCGCCGCCAATATTTTCATCAATCAGTTGGCCTCTACGGAAGCCGGCGCCTATCGGCGATATGCAATCGATCGCGCTGTCTCGGTCGGACCGGGAATCCTGCCTCTGGGCGACAAGACGGAAGACAAAAGCGTCCTGGTCTGCGACGAACAAGGTGCCCCGGTCGAGCCCGGGGAGATTGGCGAGATCGTTGTAAAAAGCCGATACATCGCGCTTGGCTATTGGAAGCAGCCAGGGTTGAGCGAATCAGTGTTCTCATTGCCGGACGGCCCAGAGGGCGAGCGTTTGTTCCGCACCGGCGATCTGGGTCGTATGGATGCCGACGGCTGCCTGCATTCGCTCGGCCGCAAGGACGACCAGGTCAAAGTTCACGGACGCCGGGTGGAAATTGCCAACGTGGAAGCCGCGCTGGCGAGCCTCGATGCCGTCGACCAGGCTGCGGTCGTCGTGCGCGACGACGAAAACGGCCAGCCGCAACTCGTAGCCTTTTTCGTAGGTTCCGGCGGCACGCTTTCGATCAGCGCGTTGCGGACGCAGCTGACCCAACTATTGTCTACGGCGGAAGTGCCGGCGTTGTTCGAGCGCCTACAGGCACTGCCGCGCTTGCCGAATGGCAAGATTGACCGAAAAACGCTTGCATCACGTGAAATCACCCGACGAGCAACCCCGTTCGCCGGTACGCGCGATGCTGTCGAATTGAAACTCATGTTGGCGCTGCGGAAACTCCTGCGTGTCGATCGGCTCGGCGTCGATGACGACATCTTCGAACACGGCGCCGACTCTTTGACCGCCGTGGAAATTGTCGCCGTGATCGAGCAGGAATTCGGTGTCGATGTGCCGATGGACGCTTTGTGGTCTGGCGCACACACAGTCACCGCCATTGCGGAGCTTATTCGGCCCGCCAACGACGAACCTCATTCGTCTAACGTTTCGAATGCGATGGAGGCGGGCGACACGGCGTCGACAGATACCCGTCCAGCGGTTTACGCGATTCCGAGAAAGCTCTTCGCCTTGAAAGATTTTGCCGAATTGGCGTTTCTGCCCGCGGTGAAACTGGCCGCCACCGTGATTCCGGAACCGCATTGGAGGAGGACCGCTGCTTTGTTCGGCTTGCTCCGCGCGATGTTACAGCCCCGGCAAGTCCGAGCGCTCGGTCGCGAAGCCGAGCGGCATTGCAATGTTGATGGCCTGTCGATCTTGCGGGGTATTCGCGCAGGCGGTCTCGAGCGCCGGCTGCGGATGCTGACCTCCCCGGCCAAGTGGGAAACATCACTGATGTTGGAGGGGCAACGACATATCGAACTCGGGTTAAGCCGCGGTCGGGGTGTGGTGCTGTGGCTGTCGCCCACTACGTTCACCGGATTGGTTGGTCATCACGCGGTGCACCAAGCCGGTTATCCCGTAAACATACTATCGCGACCGGAGCACGGCCTGTCTACGACAGTGTTCGGACAACGCATTCTCAATCGTTTTGTTTATCGTGGTGACGATCCTGGCGAGGCAGAACGCATCGTGATAATCGATGACGGGCAAGCGGCAATCGAGACAATGCGGCGACTGTTGCGTGAGAACCGCGTCGTTGCGATCGCGGCGGTCTCCTATTCCGACCAATCGTTCCATTGCCGGTTCCTTGATGGCGAGATCGAACTGGCAAGCGGGCCGCCTCGGCTGGCGCTAGCGACCGGTGCAACGTTGCTGCCCGTATTCACCCACCGGCATCTCGACGGCTTTCAGGTGCTCGTGGGGCCGCCGCTCGAGCGGGACGATACCGCGGAAGACACAGTGATCGAGTCGGTGGTGAAACAGTTTGTCGAACAATCGGCGCGCTTTGTCCGGCGATATCCCGCAGAGACGAGCCATTGGGCGTCGCTTCGTTAGCGCAATAATATCGCGCCCGATGCACGCCACATTCCAGCGCCCCTAAGCTGCGGCGGACTATGATCGGATTGAGGGTGCATGCCTAGCAAATCCCAATTCCTGAGTTTTGTGTCCGCTTTTGACTGTTAGCGGACAGGGTCGCGGGCTCTGCCCGTACAATCGACATTCGGCAGCGGCCATGCAGGATCAAACCAAGGTTTGAAACCTTCGCAAAAATTTTTTTTGCGCGCCGGAGTCTGTTGCTACTCTCAACGGACCGAATATTGAAACCGGTTTCGATTTCCCGTCTAAGCCCAACCGAAGGGGAGTGGTCCCGCCATGGCTTCCGATTCAGCCGCAGCCTACGACCCGCGCCAGCATCGTCTTCTGGCGTTCCACGACCGCATCGGCGCATTCGAAGACGGCAGCGACACGCCGAGAGACTATCTCGAGCGCTGCCTTGCCACCATCGATGAACGCGAGGGTACGGTGAAGGCCTTTGTCGCCATGAATGTCGAGGGCGCCCGTGCCGCCGCCGATGCCGCCAGCGATCGTTACAAGGCCGGGACGGCGCTGTCGCTTGTCGATGGCATGCCATTCGGCGTCAAGGACCTGTACGAGACCGTCGACATGCCGACCCAGATGAACAGTCCGAAATACGAGGGCTGGCAGGGCAACCGCGACTGTGCCCATGCGTTCGCGCTGCGCCGAGGGGGCGCGGTGATCCTCGGCAAGACGACGACCACCGAGTTCGGCGCCGCGGCCCCACCACCGACACGCAATCC
>JANQOH010000071.1 GCA_028289725.1 Alphaproteobacteria bacterium | reverse complement strand
CTGCGATCCAGCTTGTACTTCGCCGAGTGACGCTTACTCATCCGTGCTCCAATAGAAACTGCGGGCGCGCCGCGCCAAGCGACCGCCCACGAATTCGAGGCGCGTACTATACCCAGGGGGTATCCGGTGTCAAAGGATAACAGGCCTATTCCGGGATCGGCGCCGCGTTTGGAAAAAATACCTGCGTTTCCTTGAGTTTGAAGGCCCCAATCGCGCCCTGTCCGGCAGGTGAAAGCAGCCATTCCACGAACTGCAATGCGTCGTCGCGCCGGATATGGGGGTGGCGGTCCCACGACACCGGAATGACGCCATATTGATTAAACAGCGCCGGGTCGCCTTCGAGCAAAATCGTGAGATCGCCAGGGTTCTCAAAGGCGAGCCAGGTCGCACGGTCTGTCAGGACATAGGCTTGCATGGCATTCGCGGTATTGAGTGTGGCGCCCATACCGGCGCCCAATTCGCGGTACCAGGTGCCGCTCGCCGTGGTCGGATCATGTTCCGTCGCTTGCCAAACCGCCATTTCCGCCTTGTGAGTGCCGCTGTCATCGCCGCGCGAGACGAATACCGCTTCCGCCCCGGCGATGCGGCCAAAAGCATCGGCTGCCGATGGACTCTCCGCGATGCCGGCCGGGTCGGTGCGCGGCCCGACAATGACGAAATCGTTGTACATCACATCGTGCCGGGACATGCCGTAGCCATCGGCCACAAAACGTTCTTCGGACGGCGTGTGGTGGACAAGAAGAACGTCGGCGTCGCCGTTCTGACCGAGCCGAATCGCTTGTCCTGTACCAACAGCAATAACACGGACCGTGACGCCGGATGCGTCTTCGAACTGCGGCAGGAGCCACTCGAACAAGCCGGAATTGTCCGTCGATGTGGTCGATGCCAGCGTGATGAAGCGTTCGGCGGTCTGACCGAGGGTCGACCACAGCGCCAGAGCCACGGCAAATCCAACAAAGACTGGGAGGCGAATTGCGGTCACCACATCAATCGTCCATCTAGAAAGGCCTGAGCCGTCTTGCTTTGTGGCTGCTCGAAGAAGGCCGGCGCGGCCGACCGTTCAGCGATCCGGCCCTTGTGCAGGAAAACGACCTCATCCGCGAGCCGCCTCGCCTGACCAAGATCGTGGGTCGTCATGACAATCTTGCATCCATCGCTATGCATGTCGTCGATGATCGCCTCGACAGCGGCGGTCGCACCGGGGTCCAAACTGGCGGTTGGCTCATCGAGGAAAAGGATCTCCGGTTCCAGCGCCCAGACACGTGCCAAAGCCAATCGCTGTTGCTCACCCCCTGAAAGAACTGTCGCCGGCCGATTTCTTAGTTCGGTTAAGCCCGTGCGCGCCAGCGCGTCTTGTATTCGTGTGTTGCGTTCCGATGCTGGAATGCCGTTCAGACGCAAGGCATAGGCGACGTTCGCGGCCACCGAGCGGCGTAGCATGACTGGGTCCTGGAAGACCATGGCCTGCCGCACGCGGCTTTCACGGGCATCTTCGCCGCGCCAAGAAACGCTGCCCTTGCTCGGCGGGATGAGGCCATGAAACACGCGCAGCAACAGGCTTTTGCCAGAACCGTTGGGCCCCAAAATGACGGTTCGCGGGCCCTTGGCGATCTCCAAGGAAATGGCGTCGAGAAGCGCCTTGCCGTCCGCATAGAGCGAGACTTGATTGAGCGCGAGCGGCAGGATAGCCATCGGCGCTATCGCCGTGGCGCCGCGTGCCGCCAGGATTTGGCGGCTGCCGGATGGGTCGCGTTACCAATGATGGCGGCCAATGCGCTTACGCCAATCGCCACGAGCACCAAGATGAAGCCAAGGGCGAGTGCGAGTGCGAGATTGCCCTTGCTGGTTTCGAGCGCGATGGTGGTGGTCATGACGCGCGTCACATGCGCGATATTGCCGCCGACGATCAGCACCGCGCCGACTTCCGCGCTTGCCCGCCCGAATCCGGCCATGACCACCGTGACGAGGCTAATCCGCGCTTCCCACAATAAGGTCAGAACCATTTGGCGCGGGCTGGCGCCAAAGGAGCAAAGCTGTTCGCGGTAGTCCTCGAACAAATCGCGGACGACGCGATGCGACAACGCGGCGATGATCGGGGTAATCAAGACCGCCTGGGCCAGTACCATGGCGGACGGCGTGAATAGCAAGCCAAGGGCGCCGAGCGGACCGGATCGCGAAAGCATGATGTACAGCATCAAACCGACAAACACCGGCGGCAGCCCCATCAATGCATTGAGCAGCACAATGACGATGCGCCGGCCCGGGAAACGGTAAACCGCGACGATGCCGCCAAGCGGTAGTCCAATCGCCGCCGCGATCAGGACCGCTGTGAGACTGACCGTCAGCGAAAGGCCGACAATTTCTCCGAGGGCCGCGTCAAACGACAGGATGAGCTGCAGCGCCAAGCCAAAGGCGTTTGAAAGATCCGTCATGACCGCCGACGATACATCAACCGGCGCGCCGCCGCGTTAGGATCCGCTGTCCTGACGTCGCGCATGATCGACCAGACCGGTCACGACGCCCCGCAAAGTACGGACTTCTTGTTCGGTCAGGCGCGCGCGCTGCAACATATTGCGAAGATTTCGGACCATGCTGGGGCGTTTTTCGGCAACGCGTAGAAAACCGCAGGCGTCGAGTTCGCTTTCCAAATGTTCGAACAATCCGAGGAGCTCGGCCTTGGTGGCTGGGCGAGACCGGTCATCCTTGAGGATTTCGGCGGGCGTGTCGTCAGCCGCCATGAACCACTCGTAGGCGAACAGCAGTGCGGCCATGCCGAGATTCAGGGAGGAGAATCCCGGATTGCTTGGCACGTTGAGAACGGCATCGGCCAGGGCGATGGCATCATTGTCGAGACCGGTGCTTTCGCGTCCGAGCAACACGCCGACCCGTTGACCGTCGGCGACGGCTTTCCGCATTTGGCGCGCGGCCGCCTCCGGTGTGACGACGTCTTTCACCATATCGCGCGGCCGCGCGGTCGAGGCATAGACCAGTTGGAGATCGCCGGTCGCGTCTTCGACGGTTTCGTAGAGGGCGGCTTGGTCGAGCACAATGTCCGCGCCTGCGGCATTGGCC
>JANQOH010000049.1 GCA_028289725.1 Alphaproteobacteria bacterium | reverse complement strand
CCAGTCGAAACCATTGAGCTTGGGTGATCGCGCGCACCCCGGCATCCCGAGCACGGGCACCGAGGCCCCATTGCGGTCTATGTGACCGAGCAGCAGAAGGTTGCCGGGATCGACCGGCATCCCGAAATGCTCGATCGTGCCGCCCGCCGCCTCGACGCCCGCCGGCACAACGTCGCGGCGATCCACGACCGCAGACGCGCCGCTGACCAGGACGAGATCATCGCCCGACTGGACGTGTTCGCTCACCGCTTCGGCGATGGCCGCTTCGGTGTGCTCGACACGGCTTTCGTGTGCCAGGGTCGCGTCGATACCGGTGAGCCGATCGCTTACCGTCTTCACCGTATTGTCGAGAACGCTCGGTTTGGTCCCCGGCAATTGGGTCATGACCAGGCCGACTGTCTTGCGTTCGAAAGGCGCGACCCGAACCAATGAGCCGCCATCGCGGGCCAGGTGCTCGGCCTCGGCGACGGCTTGTTCAGGCGCGGCAAAAGGGATGATCTTGACGGTTGCCGCCATCTGCTTTGGTTCGACCGGTTCATAAGCGGGAAGCGTCGCAATCGTAATCGCCTCGTCAATCATGTTGAGCGCATCAAGCCGCGCGGCATCGACCACCATGAGGCCGCGCGTTTCGGCGAACAAATTGCACCGGCCGGTAAACGCGGCGGCGAAATTCACGCCCGATCCGCGAGCGGCCATGGCGATGCGCGTCGCAGCTTCATCCTCCGGCACGTCATCGGCATCAAGCCGTGCGGCAACGACATATTCAACGCCAATTTCCTTAAGGTGAAGAATGTCTTGTGCGCTAATTTTCCGGCCCTTCTTTAGCGCGCCGGAGGGCGTGCGGACGCTGTGCGCCAGGATGGCGCCTTCGACCTCATCCAGCGGCATGCGCCCGAAAATCATGCCGCCGCGTCTTTCGCGAGGGACGGGGTTGCCGGCGCTTTCCGCCGCGACTCGATGACCTGCGCCAAAATCGCGACAGCGATCTCGGCTGGTGACTTGGCGCCGATGGCCAATCCGATCGGCCCCTGAATGCGCGCTATCGCAACGTCGCTCAGTCCGAGCGCGCCGAGGCGTTCAATGCGCGCGGCGTGAGTTTTCTTGCTGCCCAGGGATCCGACATAGAACGCGTCGGATTTGAGCGCGACCTCAAGCGCCGGATCATCCAACTTGGGATCGTGCGTGAGCGTGACCACCGCCGTGCGTGCATCGGGCGACAAATGTTCCAATGCCTCGTCCGGCCAGTCGTCGGACACATTGACATCGGGGAAACGCGCCGGTGTCGCGAATGCGCCGCGCGGGTCAATCACCGTCACGTCGTAACCCGCCAACACCGCCATCCGCGCCAGCGGCTGCGCGATATGAACCGCGCCGACGATCAGCATCCGCCATGGCGGGTTGTGGACCTGGATAAAGACTTGGTCGCCGGCGACCTCGACGGTTTGGCTCTTATCGTTCTCGATCGCTACCCGGGCCGCGGCCACAATCTCAGCCGGCGCGTCCGCCGGCGCTTCATCGTCATAGATCAGCCATTGCTCGCCGCCGCTCAGGCGCGTGGCCAGCGCCGCCGATCGTTTCGCGGTCCGCGCAGCGAGCAAAGCGTCAAGATGGGCCTGTTTCATACCTTAATCGACTTTCTCGACATACACTTCGACCTTGCCGCCGCAGGCGAGCCCGACCTCCCAGGCCTGCTCATCACTAACGCCGAAGTCCAGCAGGCGGGGCTTGCCGTCGTCGATGGCCTCAATGGCTTCGCGCACCACGGCGCCTTCAATGCAACCACCGGAGACGGATCCGAGCATGGATCCTTTGTCGTCGACGACCAATTGGCTGCCGACCGGGCGCGGGCTCGAGCCCCACGTGGTTACCACTGTGGCCAGGGCGACGCCGCGCCCTTCAGCGCGCCACGCGGCTGCCGTGCCCAAAATGTCTTCATGATCGGTGGGCTCTGCCATCGTCTTTCTCTCCCACGGTCAGGCCGCGACTTTGAGCGGCGCGTCTTCCGCCAAGGCTTGCGCGAGTTCAGCCAGGCTTTCCAGATTGTGAACCGGCCGGAATTCGTCAACATGCGGCAGCAAGGCGCGAACGCCCGCCGCCTTCGGCTCGAAGCCATCATAGCGCAAAAGCGGGTTGAGCCAGACCAGCCGCCGGCATGACTTATGCAATCGCTCGATTTCGCTGTCCAACCCGATACCGCCCAGCCGGTCGAGGCCGTCGGTAATCAACAGAACCACGGCCCCCTGGCCGAGTACGCGGCGCGACCAGGCGAGGTTGAAATCATGGAGGCACGCGCCGATCCGGGTGCCGCCGGACCAGTCTTCCACCGTCTGGATCACGGCGTCGAGTGCGACATCGACGTCACGCTGACGCAAATACCGCGTGATATTGGTGAGCCGGGTCCCGAAAACAAAGCTGTGAACCCGATCCCGATCGCTGGTCAATGCGTGCATGAAATGGAGCAACATACGGGAATATCGGCCCATGGAGCCGGATATGTCGCACAGCACCACCAGGGGCGGCGGCCGCTTGGCACGGGCCCGCCGCATCAACGGAATGGCGTCGCCGCCCGCCCTCAGTGCCGCTCGCAGCGTTTTTCGCATGTCGATCCGCGCGCCGCGGACGTTAGCCTCAAACCGCCGGGTCGGAACCCGCTTGAGCGTCGCCGCCATGCGCCGGATGGCTTGCTTTGCCGCCGCGATCTCTGCGGCGGACATGCGTTCAAAATCAATCTTTTGGAGTAATTCGTTGCCGGACGCTGTGAAGGTTGCATCGAAGCTGGCATCTTGTTCCGCGGACTCGCCTTGATCCGTGCGTGCGCCATGGAGCGCCTCAGCAACCCGACGGGCGGCGGGCGGCGGCGCCTCATCGACGCGCGTAATGTCCGGTATCGCCAGATCGGCCAAACGGTCGAGCAAATCGGGACTGCGCCAAAAAGCGTGGAAGGCCTGATCAAAGACCACATGCTGGTCGCGCCTGTTGACCAACACGGCGTGCAGCGCCCAATAGAAGTCGTCGCGTCGACCCATGCCCGCGGTCTCCACCGCGCGCAAGGCGTCGATCGCCTTGCCGGGGCCGACGGGCAACCCGGCGGTCCGCAGCGTTCGGCAGAAATGCATCACATTGTCGGCCAAGTGGCCCACCGCTGCGGCCGTTTGTGGGGTGGCTTCCGTGGGAGGCATGCTCACCTTATCCGCCGAAAGCCGAGCTGCCGCAACCACAAGAGGACACTGACTCGAAAGAGAAAAGCGGCGCCGCCGAGGCGACGCCGCTTATTTCGTAATCGAAACGAGTGTGAATTCTATTCTGCGGCTTGGGCTGCGCTCGCCACTTCGACCAGCGTGTCCGAGAACGTCGGCGCGTTGCCATAGTCCGCGAAAGCGGGTGGATTTATGGCATTGACCGTCCGGCCGTTGCGGCTGTGTTTCGCCCAATAGCCGAGCGGTGCGACCACGACGCCGGGGCTGGCATCGTCGCTCACCCGGGCCACCGCCTCGAACGTGCCACGATCATTGAACACACGGATCGCATCGCCGTCGCCAATGCCGCGCGCTTGCGCATCGCCTGGGCTGATCATCACCATCTGCTCACCCGCGTGGTGAAGCTGTGCTTCCAAATTGCCGTAGGACGAGTTGAGGAAGGCATGGCTCTTGGGCGACAGCATGTTGAGCGGATAGCGCGCCGCCAGCTCCGGATTGGTCTGCGGCGACTCGTTCTGCGGGATGTAGTCGGGCAGCGGATCGATTTTTTCGCCGCTTTGCTCGCCCATATAGCCCTGCCGGAATAGCGGCAAGACCATGTTCCCACCCTCGGCGATCGACGATTTGAACTCGACCTTGCCCGAAGGCGTCGGGAAATTGCCTTCCCGGTGCGGCACGAACTCTTCCGGCGAGCCGACTTTCAGCCGCGCGTAGCCATTCTTGCGCAGCATGTCGAGATCGATGCCCTCGAGCACCGGATTGCTCCAGTCGAGCGACTCCTGCGCCATCTCTTCGTCGGTGCGATCCCAGTAAGGATCATTGAAGCCCATCGCGCGGGCGAGGCGGCGGAACATTTCGGTGTTCGGCACCGACTCGCCGAGCGGTTCGATCGCCGGCTCGTTAAGAGTCAGATAGAGATGCCCCCAAGAGAACATCAAGTCGAACTGTTCGAGCTGTGTGGTCGCCGGCAGCACAATGTCGGCGTAGCGCGCTGTATCGGTGATGAAATGCTCGCTGACAACCGTGAACAGGTCCTCGCGCGCGAGACCTTTAAGTAGTTTTTCCTGTTCGGGGGCCACCACCGCCGGATTGGAGTTATAGACGAACAAAGATTGGATCTTTGTGTCCATTTCCCCGGCCAGCGCCGGTCCAAGGCGCCATTGATTGATCACAGGCGTGCCTTCCCGAATCCAATCCGGTCGGCTCAACCCGTCCCAATTCATCGGAAACGCCCAAATCGGCATGTGCAATATGCCGCCGCCGCAGTGACGCCACGAGCCGACGAGGCCCGGCAGACACGCCATGGCGCGGACCGCGTTGCCGCCGCTCGCATTGCGTTCAATCGCGACGCCCATGCGGATGACCGATGGTTGCGTTGTGGCGAATTCACGCGCGATCTTGCGGACGTCGTCGGCGGATATGCCGGTGATGTCCGCCACCTTTTCGGCGGGGAAGTTGGCGGCGCGTTCTTTCAGTTCGTCATAGCCGACCGTGTATTTCTCGACATAGTCGTGGTCGACCAGGTCTTCTTCGATGATCACATTAATCATGCCAAGCGCCAGCGCCGCGTCTGTTCCCGGCCGGATCGCCAGGTGCCAATCGGCCTTTTTCGCCGTACGGGTCGCGACCGGATCGATCACCACCACCTTGGCGCCGTTTTCCTGTGCTTTCGCGATGAATGGCCAGTGATGCAGGTTGTTGCTGATCGTGTTGATCGCCCAGAGGATGATGTACTTGGAGTGTACGAAGCTCTCGGGGTCGACTGCGGCGGTGGGGCCGCAGGTCATGAAGAAGGCGGTGATCGCCGCGGAGTCGCAGAACGTGCGCTCGGAAACCGTCGCGCCGAGTTTGTTGAAGAACGCATCGCCCGCGTTGAGACCGTTCAAAATGCCTTCGGTGCCGAGATAGCTGTACGGCAGGATCGCGCTGGGTCCGTGCTCATCGATAATGCCGGTCCAGCGCGTCTTGATTTCGTCGAGCGCTTCGTCCCACGTGATGCGCTCGAATTCGCCGCTGCCTTTCGCGCCCGTCCGTTTCAGCGGGTACAGCACGCGGTCGCTCGAATAAGTGCGATCCTGATAGTTATTGACTTTGACGCACAGGCCACCCTGCGTGAATGGGTGATCCGGGTTGCCCCGCACCTCGATCGCCTTGCCGTCCTTGACGGTGGTCAGCATGGAACACGTGTCCGGACAATCGTGCGGACAAGCGCCAAACACTGTTTTCTCGGTCATCATTCACTCCCTCATCACGTCTCACACACGCGTGCCCCATAAGTTGGGCCAGCCCATGGTAGGCGGCTCCATTGCGCCGTGTCTTACACAGGCTTGCTGTTCGCTTGCATGACTTTGCGCCGCGTGTTCCGGCATAGCGGAGCAGTTGACACGGGGGTTAAGACAGGGTCACAGTTTCAGAGTTTCCGGGCGGCTCGGTGACACGGCCGCTTTCAGAGTGGAGGGTGGCCGTGGCTCGTTTGGTCGGGCACGGGCGAGCGAAATACACGACGGGAACGCGGCTTGGTACGAGTCGCGGCCGCGGTTGGCGCGGCTTGCTCGCCGAACGCTGGAGCCATTCGGAAGGCGATCTCGGCGAGATCGAACCACGCGACACCGAAGTCATTGTCATGCTTAAAGGCCAGCTCCGTGTGCGCCGGCGCGGCGACGGGCGGCTGCAGCACCATGAAGCGATGCCGGGCACGGTTTGGATTTGTCCGGCGGGAATTCGCGAGGACATGATCCACCTCTATGGCGAGATCGACGAGAGCGTTCACATGTATCTGCCGGCTTCGCCCTTTTCGGCGACCGCGCTGCAAGATCTCGATCTCGACCCAGACAAAGTGTGTCTTCACTATGATGGCGGTTTCCACGATCCGCTGATCGAACAAATCGCACGCGCTGTGCACGGCGAGTTAACCAATCCCGCGCCCGGCGGACAAATGCTGGTCGAAACCTTGGCGTCCGCACTCGGCGTCCATGTGTTGCGGCACCATTCCAACTTGTCGCCGGCATCGGTGCCGATACCACGGGCGCGCGGCGCGTTGGATGGCCGGCGGCTTCAGCGGGTAATGGACTATATCGAGACGCATCTAGGTGAAGACGTGACGCTTGAGGTGCTGGCGGGTGAAGCGTGTTTGAGCCCGTTCCATTTCGCGCGCGCGTTCAAGGCCGCCACCGGCGCGACACCGCACCGATATGTCACCGTGCGCCGCCTGGAACGGGCCAAATGCTTGCTGTCCGACAACCAGCTCCCGCTCGCCGCCATTGCCGCCGCGTGCGGTTTCTCATCCCAAGCCCATTTCACCAAATCGTTCAAGAACGCCACCGGCGCCACACCGGGCGTCTATCGCGCGAGCGAAGCCTAAGCTGTTAGCCGGCCAATCGATATTCCTGGTATTCGTTTTCGCACGGCGGGCCGTTGGTGGCGTAGAGCACGCGGTTGGTGAGGTCGAGGATCACCGAGACCACAGTACCGCCTTGATTGGTTTCCGGCTCGGTCTCGTCCGGATGTGCACAAATCGCATGCGGGTGGCTGAAATGATCGGTGAATAGGCCCTGCATCAAATCGACATCGACCGGGCGGTTGGCTTGGCGCATAAGTTTCTTCAGGCGACGCGCGCGATACAGCGTGCTCGGGCGGTTGCGTTCGATCGTCGAGGTAACACTCGGCAATGCCTCGAAATGATTGGCGTGGGTGAGCACGCCGTCTTCGGGATAGATTGTCGCGGCGTCGTCGGGCGCGGCCTCCACATCGATTGCTTCGCCCTCAGCATGGCCGAGCAGGAAGTTGGCCGAGCAGACGCGTGGCGCTTCCAGAATCGCGCGGAGCGCGGTCGCCAGGCTTTCGGCACCCATGATTTCGCGGACGCGCAAATGAAACGGTTTGCGTTCGGGATCGGCGCCCTCTCGGTCAGTGGTCAGGCCGTTGACCACCAAGCCGATGCCGGCCTCGTTGAGGCCCATGATGCCCCCGGCGATACCGGCCTGCGTGATGCACATGAAATCGGGTGCATTGTCGCGGCGGCAGCGCAGCACAGCCATATGGCCGATCAATTGCTTCAGCCAATCCCAATTCTGGCCGAGCAGTGTGGCGCCGGTGCGCGTTGCCTCGGGCAATGCAGCGAACGCGGTGCAGCCGTCGACTTGACCGTAAGACGCTTCCTTGGCGTATAGGGAATAGGTCAGCTCCCAGCGCGCGTTGAGCATGCCGATCGGCGCGAGATCGAGCCCGGCGGCTTCGGCGATGGCGGTCATCTCCGCCGCGTAGTCTGGATCGAATTGGGCGATCCGATCCGCCCACCGCGCGCCTTCGGCGAGCGTATCTTCGCGCGCGATCCCGCCCGCCTCGAAACGCGCCAAGTAGGTCTCGATATTGTTCTTGATCAAAGGCGCCAGCGCCGCGCCGTGGGTACGGCCGCGTGCTTTCGGATCGCCCGTGAGATCGAGTATCGGCAAAGAACTCATGTGCCGCCCTCCATGACAGGTGGCCGCGCGGTCGCGCCGCCGGCTGCGATTTCTTCGAGGAATTTCGCGGCCTCCGAGCCTTGGATGCGCGCGATATCGTCTTGGTACTTAAGCAGCACGCCCAAGGTTTCGTCCACCGTCCCGGGATCGAGCTCCGTGCGATCCAGCCGGATAAGCGCGTTCGCCCAATCGATTGTTTCGGCGACGCCCGGCTTCTTAAACAGATCTTCGTCGCGCAACCTTTGAACAAAGGCGATGATCTGGTCGGACAAGCGTTCGGCGACGCCCGGAACTTTGACCGCCAGGATCCGTTTCTCGCGCGCCGCGTCCGGATAGCCGATCCAGTGATAGAGGCAGCGGCGCTTGATGGCGTCGTGGATCTCGCGGGTTCGGTTCGACGTGATCACCACGATCGGCGGTTTCGGCGCTTTAACGGTGCCGATCTCGGGGATGGTGACTTGGAAATCGGCAAGCACCTCCAAAAGATAGGCTTCGAACGGCTCGTCGGTGCGATCAAGTTCGTCAATCAGTAAGACCGGGGCGCCCGCCGTATCGGGTTCCAAGGCTTTTAGAATTGGTCGGGCGATCAAAAAGCGTTCGGTGAATACTTCGTCGACCAATCGTTCGCGATCTTCGACCGCGGCCGCACGCGCCGCCTGGATTTCGATCATTTGCGCGGGATAGTTCCACTCGTAGACCGCGCTCGACACATCGAGACCTTCATAGCATTGCAGTCGCACCAAATTGCGGCCGAGACGCGCGGCTAGCACCTTGGCGATTTCGGTTTTACCAACGCCAGCCTCGCCTTCGAGGAAGAGGGGCCGGCCCATCGACAGAGCGAGAAAGAGCGTCGTGGCGAGGCTGCGGTCGGCGACATAGTCACCGGCCGACAGCAACGCCACAGCCTCGTCGACTGATTTAGGCAGATCCGCCATTAGGTCTTGGACGGGCGAGTGGCGCTTACCCGCAACCCGCCACCGCCCGTTTCGCCATGACGCCAACCAAATGTGCCCGGTAATCCGAGCCTGCGTGAATATCGGCGTTGAGATCACCGGCCGGCACGCTGATGCCGTCAAGCGCATCTGGCGAGAAGTTGCCGCTCAACGCCTGCTCCATTTCGGCCGACCGGAACACGCTTGGCCCGGCGCCGGTGACCGCCACCCTCACGCCGTCCGCGGTACGCGCAACCATCACACCGACGATGGCGTAGCGCGAAGCGGGGTTGGGGAATTTCATGTAACACGCCGCCTCGGGCACCGGGAACGATACCTCTGTAACCAACTCGCCATCGTTTAACGCGGTCTCGAACATGCCGGTGAAAAAGTCGTCGCCAGCGATCTCTCGGCTATCGGTGAGGACGGTGGCGCCCAGGCCGACAATGGCAGCCGGGTAGTCCGCCGCTGGGTCGGCGTTGGCGATTGACCCTCCGATGGTTCCGCGATTGCGCACTTGCGGATCGCCAATGTGGTTGGCCAGATCCGCGAGGGCCGGGATGGCCTGAGCAACGTCGGCGCTGGCCGCGACGGCGGCATGGGTTGTCATGGCACCGACCACCACGGCATCGCCATCGCGGCGGACGCCCGCAAGATCGCTGACACCGGCCAAGTCGATGAGATCGCTTGGGCTCGCGAGCCGTTGCTTCATGGTCGGCAAAAGGGTCATACCGCCTGCCAGGTAACTGCCGTCTTCGGCGCCGCCTTGTTTGGCCTTGGCGTCGTCGCGCGAGGTCGCGCGATGATAATTGAAATTGTACATGTCCGGCCTCCCTTATTCCGCCGCCATGGCGGTCGCGCCGCCGTGGATCGCCCGCCACACCTTCTCAGGCGTTGCCGGCATGTCGATATGTGTGACGCCATGGTCCTTAAGCGCGTCGACCACCGCGTTGATGACCGCGGGCGGCGCACCGATCGCGCCGGCTTCGCCGCAGCCCCGAACGCCGAGCGGGTTCGTCGGGCTTTTGGTTTCGTTGGTCGAGATCGCGAAACTCGGCACGTCACTCGCTTTCGGCATGCAGTAGTCCATGTACGAACCGGTGATCAACTGACCCGACTCGGCGTCGTATTGGCACCCTTCATAGAGTGCCTGACCGATGCCTTGGACCAATCCACCATGGACTTGGCCTTCGACGATGTTCGGGTTCACCAAAACGCCGAAGTCGTCGACCGCCGTGAAGCGGTCGATCCGCGTGACGCCGGTGTCTTTGTCGATCTCGACTTCGCAGATGTAACAACCGGCAGGGAAGGTGAAGTTGGGCGGATCGAAGTAAGTGGTTTCTTCCAGTCCGGGTTCCAGCTCCTCGAGCGGGTAGTTGTGCGGCACGTAGGCTGCGCCGGCGACTTCGCCGAACGCCAACGCTTTGTCGGTGCCGGACACGGCGAATTGGCCATCCTTGAACTCGATGTCATCGGCCGAGGCTTCCAGAATGTGCCCGGCGATCTTCTTACCCTTGTCGATCACCTTGTCGAGTGACTTGACGATCGCCGTGCCACCAACCGGCAAGGAGCGCGAGCCATATGTGCCCATGCCGAACGCAATTTTGTCGGTGTCGCCATGCACAATTTCGACCGCGCCGATATCGACGCCGAGTTGTTCCGACACCAATTGCGCGAACGTTGTCTCATGGCTTTGTCCATGGCCATGCGTGCCGGTCATGACGCTGATCGACCCGCTTGGATTGACCCGCACGGTCGCCGCTTCGTACAGGCCCGCGCGCGCGCCGAGCGCGCCGGCGACCGCCGAGGGCGCCGCACCGCAGAACTCGATGTAGCAGCACAGACCGAAGCCGCGGAGCATGCCACGGGCAGCGGATTCCGCCTTGCGCGCTTCAAAGCCAGCGGCGTCCGCTGCGGCCAGGCAATCTTCCATATTCTTTTGATAGTTGCCGCCGTCGTACACGAGAGCGATTGGCGTTTGGTAGGGCTGCGCCGATTCCGGGATGAAATTGCGCCGCCGGATTTCGGCCGGGTCCAATCCGGTTTCCCGGGCGGCCGCGTCGACGACACGCTCCAGCAGATAGCACGCTTCCGGTCTGCCGGCACCGCGATAAGCGTCGACCGCGACGGAGTGCGTGAACACACCGAGCACTTCGCAATAAATGGCAGGGGTTGTGTAGACGCCCGCCAGGATCGGTGCGTAGAAATAGGTTGGAATGGCGCTGCCGAAGGTCGACAGATAGGCGCCGAGATTGGCCACTGTCGAAATCTTGAGCGCGGTAAATTTGCCGTCTTTATCGAGGCCCAGTTCGACGTGAGTCACATGATCACGGCCTTGAGCATCGCTGAGAAACGCCTCGGTGCGGTCGGCGGTCCATTTGACCGGCCGGCCAACCTTGCGTGACGCCCAGGTCACCAATGCCTCTTCGGCGTAATGGTAAATCTTCGAGCCAAAACCGCCGCCGACGTCCGGCGCGACGACGCGGACCTTTGTCTCCGGCAGGTTTAACACGGCCGTGCACATCAGAAGCCGGATCACGTGCGGGTTCTGCGTGGTTGTGTAAAGCGTGTAGCGGTCTTCGCCACTATCGTAATCGCCAATGGCGGCGCGCGGTTCGATCGCGTTCGGCACCAGCCGTTGATTCACCAGATCAAGTTTGGTGACGTGGTGCGCGTTCGCGAGCCCGGCGTCGGCACCGGCCTTATCGCCGAATTCCCAGTCGTAGCAGGTGTTGTTCGCCGCTTCGTCGTGCACCTGGGGCTGATCGGGATTGGCGGCTGTCGCCGTATCGACGACGGATGGCAGTTCGGTGTAATCCACCTCAACCAATTCCGCCGCGTCGCGCGCCTGTCCACGTGTCTCCGCGATAACGACGGCCACGGGATCGCCGACATGGCGGACTTTGCCTTGCGCCAGCACCGGATGCGCCGGTTCGGCCATCGGCGAGCCATCCTTGCTGTTAATCAGCCAGCCGCACGGCAAGCCGCCGAGTCCGTCTGCGGCCGTATCCGCGCCGGCAAATACCGCGATGACGCCAGGAGCGGATTCCGCGGCTTTGGCGTTGATGCCGTTGATCGTCGCATGCGCGTGCGGTGAACGCACCAGCACCGCATGCGTTTGGTTCGGGCGATTGATGTCGTCGACATAACGACCGCCGCCGGTCAAGAAGCGCCGGTCCTCCTTGCGAAGGACGCGCGCGCCAATGCCTGTATCGGTCATGGCTCAGCCTCCCATTGCTTTGGCGCCGGCCTGAACGGCTTTGACGATGTTGTGGTAGCCCGTGCAGCGGCAGATATTGCCTTCGAGCTGTTCGCGCACGGTTTGTTCGCTCGGATTCGGGTGGCGCGTGGCAATGTCCACCGCGCTCATCACCATGCCTGGCGTACAGAAGCCGCACTGCAGACCATGATTGTCGCGAAACGCTTCTTGCATCGGGTGCAAGGCGTCACCGTTGGCGAGGCCTTCGATGGTCACCACGGTCGCGCCTTCGGCTTGGGCCGCCAACATCGTGCACGCTTTTACGGATGCGCCGTCGACATGCACCACGCAGGCGCCACATTGGCTGGTATCACAGCCGACATGGGTGCCCGTGAGACCGAGGTGCTCACGCAAATATTGGACGAGCAAAGTGCGTGGTTCTACTTCGGCCGCGACGGCTTTGCCGTTCACGGTCATCGAAACGTTCATCGTCATGCCTGATCCTCCCACAGTCCCCGCAGCGCATTAGGCGCGTCGGGAAGGCGGAATGATTCTGGAAGGCGGTACCGGCGAGGTCAAGCGGCGCGCGTGCGCTCCGGCGATTTATCGACTCACATAAACCAACAGGACGATGGCGGCGATGACCAAAACGGTAATCCAGTAAGCTGGGCGTACGCCCCTTGTCGCGCCAGCGGCCGGCGCTGTGGGCGCGGGCGCCGGTGCCGTTTCCGGCGCAGATGGTTCGGTCTCGCCGCCGACCGTCTCGGCGAAGCGGCCAAAGAAATCGTCCGCCATTTTTTTGGCCGTGCCCGCGACGAGGCGCGAACCGATTTGAGCCAATTTGCCGCCGACTTGGACTTGCGCTTTGTAGGCGAGAAGCGTGCCGCCATCGTCCGTGTCGGATAGCGCGACATCGGCGCCGCCTTTCGCGAAGCCTGCCGCGCCGCCTTTGCCTTCGCCGCTGATCGTGTAGCCGTTTGGCGGATCGAGATTGCTCAGCGTGACCGCGCCAGCGAATTTCGCTTTCACAGGCCCAACTTTGGCGCTCACCGTGGCCTCGAACGCCGTGTCCGATGTCTTTTCGAGCGTCTCGATGCCTGGAATGCAGCTTTCGAGAACCGCCGGATCATTCAGCGCGTCCCATACACGTTCGCGCGGCGCGGGTATGTGGTATTCGCCAGTCAGGTCCATCGATCATGTCCGTTTGATGGCGCGAAACTGCCACGCGCATGGGAGGCGTGCAAGCCGGAAACTAGACATGCAAAGGCCGGGCACTTGGGCCCGGCCTCGAAGTCAGGATCAGTGAAACCGATTGAGGATCAGCTACCTGCGTCCGACATGTAAGCAATCACGTTGGCCAGGTCCTCTTCCTTCTTCAGGCCGGGGAACGCCATCTTGTTGCCTTTGAGGTAGCCTTTGGGATCCGCGAGATATTTCGCCAACTCGGTCTCATCCCAAGTGAAACTCGCTTCCTTGAAAGCCTTCGAATATTTGAAGCCTTCAACCGTGCCAGCTTCGCTGCCGAGAATGCCATGCAGGTTCGGGCCAATCTTGTTTTTGCCGCCGGCCTCGATGGTGTGGCAGGCTTTGCATTTCTTGAAGACCTTTTCGCCAGCCTCGACATCGGCGGCGTTCGCGACGCCCGTCATGCCAGCAACTGTCAGCCCAAAAGCGGCAGCAAGTACCAAAGTGCGATGGATCATCTGGTCAATTCCTTTCGCCAATACCCATACGTCGATGTTTCGCAGCGCTCGCGCCGCAAGCGAGGCAGAACATAGTGATGCCGCCCCCGGGGATCAACCGAAGAAGAACACCGAAATTGAGGCAATTTCGTGGCTCTTCGGGCAATCGCCAGGACTAAAAAGCAGATTTGTTTCGAAATGGAAATAGAAGAGCCGCCCCGCGCCCTCCCGCGCGGAGCGGCTCAACCAAAAAAGTACTTAACGTGCTAGTTCGCCGAGCACGGATTGCATGGATTGCAGCCACCGCACGGATTGCACGGATTGCAAGCGCTGCAAGCAGCCGAACACGGGTTGCAAGCGCCACATCCGTGGCCGTCGGCGAGTGCCGGCGCCGCCGTGCCGATCGCGGCCGCAACGGCCAACGGCAGGACGGTTGAAGACAATAGCCGGCTGCGAGTGTTTTTAACGTTTTTCACAGTTCCTCTCCCATGGGTCTGTATCGATGTTAGTACTAACGCGATTTCACCCTTTTAGTTCCGTAGGGCCAAGTGATTATACATCACGATTGCGTTAATGCCTCCTGCCCGGCGGCGGTGAACGCTGTAGTATGACCGGGATGAGATATAATCGTTACAATTCCGTGATTTCCGGCATCGGGCTCATGATTGGGGCGATCGTTTTCGCCGCCGATGCGCGCGCGGAGGCGGCCCATGTGCCGGATGTCATTTGGATTCCGCCAGGGCCATTTATCGCCGGATCAGACGCCATGGAGCGCGAGGCCGGCTATCGGCTCGATGAGGCCGCGTACGGCCATACCGTGACCCGCGATCGGGGGTGGTACGACCGCGAGCGTGACCGGGCAACAGTCGATTTGGACGGCTATTTCATTACCCGCAATTTGATCACCAACCGGCAATATGCCGAATTCGTCGAGGCGACCTACCATCCGGTTCCCGAAGTGGATCAGGAGACCTGGGAGGGGTACCGCCTTATTCACCCCTATAACCGAACGCTGACCTATCAGTGGCTCAGCGGTGAGCCGGGCGAGGGGCGCGCGGACCATCCGGTTGTTCTTGTGAGCCATGCTGATGCCTTGGCGTATGCCGGATGGCTAAGCGAGGCCACGGGTCTGTCGTGGACATTGCCCACAGAATTGCAGTGGGAGAAAGCGGCTCGCGGCACCGATGGTCGAATGTTTCCGTGGGGGAATGAATTCGATCCAAGAGTCCTTAACAGCCACGATAATGGCCCATTTGCGACCATGCCGGTCGGCAGCTTTCCCGACGGTGTGAGCCCTTATGGCGTGCTCGATATGGCCGGCCAAGTGTTCGAGTGGACCTTTACCGAAACGCGCGCCGGGCGCTATCTAGTCAAAGGCGGCTCGTGGGACGATCGCGGCTGCGGTGTTTGTCGTGCGGCAGCACGGCACGGGCGACCCGAGACAATTAAACACATTTTGATCGGGTTTCGATTGGTTCGGGAGCGGCCGGCGGATATGAATTAGGCGTCCGGGACACCACATAAAAAATCCGGGCAGCGAGCGTGGAGGCGCGAAAGCAAGAATAGGTGGCAGCCATGGTCGATATCAATGCACTGAAAGACAGCCTGATCCGTCGGGAAGAAGGGCCCGATCGTCGCCCGTTGTGGGCGGTTCCGCCCGAGCGCGCCGATGCCATGAAACAGGCCGCGGACGTAATCGAAGAGTGTGTCGAGGCGGTGAAGGGCGGCGGCAGCAATATTGTCGCCGAGGTACTGCGGGGCGGCGGCACGTTCACCGAGTGGAACCATTATCCAAAGGGCGACGTCTACGATCAGGAGACCCACGCTCAGTACTATTACCACGCCCATCCGTCGCAGCTTCGCGCCGGCGAACACGGTCACTTCCACACGTTTCTGAGATACAAGGGGATGCCAAAAAGCATCAAACCTGGCCCGCTACCGTCGACAGTCGAGAGACCCCAAGGCAAGGATGCGCTCGCGCATCTAATCGGTATCTCCATGGACAAGCGGGGCGATCCGATTCAGCTCTTCACGGTCAATCGCTGGGTGACCGGCGAGACCTGGTACACCGCCGAGGACGTGATCAAACTGCTCGACCTTTTTGACATTACGCACGCCGTGCCGTCATGGCCGACAAATCGGTGGGTCGGCGCGATGATTACTTTGTTTAGGCCGCAGATCGAGTGGCTGGTGCGCGAACGCGACGAAGCCGTCCGCGTGTGGCAGCTCGGCAATCCGGATGATGACGCTGTGGTCTACGAGGACAAAAAGCTCGAAGTCACCTCAGTCCTCGACATCTCCGTCGAAGCGCAAATCAAATTGGTGCGGGCGGCGGCGAGCTAACTCGCTTAGCCGCCCGGTCGACCTGCCTCGAGCATCATTTCCGGCAGCCACAAGGCAAGCACGGGAAATCCGATCACCAGCAGCAAACCAACGACCTGTAGCGATACGAACGGAATAATGCCGCGGTAGATCTGTTGGATCTTCACCCCTTCGGGCGCGACGCCCTTCATATAGAAGAGCGCGAATCCAAATGGAGGTGTGAGGAATGACGTCTGCAGGTTTACCGCCAGCAAGATCGCGATCCAGGGAATGATGTCGGCGGCGCCCGGGATATGCGCGCCGAAGTCCATCGTGCGCATGATCGGCGCGAAAAGCGGCAGCACGATGAGGGTGATTTCAATCCAGTCGAAAAAGAAACCGAGCAGGAACACCATCACCATCATCAACACCAGCAGGCCCCAGGACCCGAAGCCGACATGGGTGACGAATTCATGCACCAGATCGTCACCGCCGAGTGACCGGTAGACATAGGAAAACGCGGTCGCGCCGATGAAGATGCCGAAGATCATGCCGATGGTGAGCGCCGAGCGCTGAAGCACGTCTCGCAACACGCCGAGATTGAGTTTGCGGTTGAACGTTGCTAGCAGGATTGCGCCGAGCGCGCCCACGCCCGCCGCTTCCGTTGGCGTTGCCCAACCGGCGAAAATCGAACCCAGCACGAATACGATGAGCAGGATCGGCGGAATAAAGCTGCGCAGCACCATGACGTAGAGGCCGATACGGCTTTCCGGGCCCATTTCGTCGGGCAGTGGCGGCGCCAGGCTCGGGTTAATCCGCGCACGCGTGTAGATGTAAACAAGGTACAGGCCTGACAAAAGCAATCCCGGCAAGACGGCGGCCAGGAACAACGTCCCGACCGAAATCGACAGCAAGTCGGCCATGATCACCAGCATGATGCTCGGCGGGATCAGGATGCCGAGCGTGCCCGAGGCCGCAATGGTCCCCGTGGCGAGCGGTATGTCGTAACCGCGGTCCAGCATCACCGGCAGGGCCAGCAGGGTCATCATCACCACCGACGCGCCGATAATGCCGGTGGTCGCCGCCATGATCGTGCCCATGATGGTGACTGAAAGCGCTAAGCCGCCTGGCGTGCGCCGAAGCAATACTTGAAGACAGTAGAGCAAGTCGTTGGCCACGCCCGATCTTTCGAGCATGGTACCCATGAAAATGAACATGGGTACGGCGACAAGAATCAAACTCTCGGCGGCAGATCCCCAAAGTCTCGAGACGATGTTGAAATACTCAATAAAGGAGAAAACACCGAAATACATGCCGATGGCGCCGAAGGTCACGCCAATACCGCCGAGCACCCACGCGACCGGATAGCCGCTGAACAACAGGATCGCGAGCATCGCGAACATGAACACCGGGAGCAAAGTGACAAAATCCATCAGCCTTGCTCCTTCTTGTCTTGGGCGCCGTCGCCGCCAATGATTTCCTCGGCTTCATGTGAGACCGCTTCGATCAGTTCTTCCGTGGCGAGGTGCAGTTCCGGAGACTCGCGCTGTGCTCGCTCTCTAAGGTCCGGTGGCCCGAACAGAAACACGGCATTGCGCGCCGCAACCGCGAATCCGGCCAACAACAAGAGGATCATGCCGAGGGGCACAAACGATTTAATGATCCATCGGTACGGCAAACCGGTTAGCGCCGAGGAAACTTCGTTCATTTGGTATGAGCGCATTGCGAAATCGGTGCTGAAGTACAACACCAACGAGGCATAGGGCAGCAAAAAGACGATACAGCCGAGGAACTCGGTCCAGGCGCGGGTTTCAAGATCGAAACGCTCCCGTACGAGTTCGATCCGGACGTGGGAATTCCTGACATAGCCATAACCGAGACACAGCAAAAACAGCGCGGCATGCAGATGCCACTCCATTTCCTGGAATTTTGTCGATGTCAGGTAGGATTCGATGAATTGCGCGCCGGCTTCATTGCCGCTCGCGCGCATCGACTCGGTCAAATTCGTCAAGAGCTGAAACTTGCGGGTGATGACGTCGACGATAATGACCGCAACCAATGGCACCAAAAGCCAGGCGGCCAAATTACCGATCCGCGTCAAAAACCGATCCAGCGCCTCGCTGACGGATAACAGAAAACCCATGCATCCCCCTTGCCAATATCGCGGCCGTTTGGTCGCGTGCCCGACTGTTTCCGCCGGATTGGCCTCTCCTTGGTTCGTCCTGTCGCCGTTGCAACAGAAAAACCACACCCGCAAAAGGGGCGGTGCGAAAGGCGGCGCATCAAACCAAGGTGACCGCGCCCTGACAACTAGAAATGTCTCTGATCGCGTGGAATCGCTGCGCGGGGCACGTGCGCACCTGGCAGGTGCGGCTTTGTTGGCCATGCGTAACGACGAGGATTTTGTCTCAGCTAAGTGGATGAGGGTTTGGGTTTTGGTCGACGCGCGATAAAAACCGCGCTTCGTGCCCGATTTCGGATTGTCTCCTGCGGCAGGTTCAGCGTGCGAGCGTTGTGGACGCGCGAGGCACCGAGTCGGGGCGGAAGAATTTGATCGGGGTCATCGTTTTAGAATGACGCAAACTGCAAGCACCACATTGCGCGCGCTTTTTGTCGTAGCCGTCCTCTGTGTCGCCTATGTGGTAAGCCACTTTTATCGCGGCTCGGTCGGCGTTATTGGTCCCGAACTTATGCGCGGCATGGGGTTGTCGGCGGAGGCGCTTGGCGCGCTCGGCGGGACCTATTTCCTGGTATTTGGATTCTCGCAAATCCCGGTCGGCGTTCTGTTGGATCGGTTCGGGCCGCGGCTGATCCTGACCGCGTTATTGATCGTGGCGGCGGTGGGCTCCTTAATATTCGCGGCGGCCCAAAACGCCACGGTACTGACGATGGGTCGCGGTGTGATGGGCTTGGGTTGCGCCGCCGGGCTCATGGCCGCTCTGGTCGTGTATTCGCGATGGTTTCCGCCACGCACATTCTCGACCCTCGCCGGGTTCACCCTGGCCTTTGGCGGTTTCGGGAGTTTGATCGCGACGACACCACTCGCGGCTGCCGCCGACTTGGTCGGCTGGCGCGGTGCATTTGTTGGCGCGGCTGTGGTGACGGTCGGTGTCGCGGCGATGATATGGCTGTGCATTCGCGATGCGCCGCCCGGCGAGTCGTTTCACCAGGACCGAGAACCGGAAACCATGGGTGAGGCGATCCGCGGT
>JANQOH010000041.1 GCA_028289725.1 Alphaproteobacteria bacterium | reverse complement strand
GTCCGCCACTTCGCGCAGTTTCGTGATATTGCCGGTCACGTCGAAGCCGAAGCGCGGGCGCGGGAACCAGCCATCGCAGAATTCGACGACGCGGCGCATGGTGTGGATCGTCTCGCCGCCGAGGATGATCGGCGGATGCGGTTTCTGCACCGGCTTGGGCTCGGCCCAGCACGGATCGAAATCGACGAACTCGCCGTGAAATTCGGCTTCTTCCTTGGTCCACAGCTCCTTCATCGCCAGCACCTGTTCGCGGAGCTGTTTGAATCGCGTCTTGTAGACCACGCCGTGATCTTCCATTTCCTCGACGTTCCAGCCGCCGCCCATGCCGAAGATGAAACGGCCGCCCGACATCAGATCGAGGCTGGCGATCGATTTGGCGGTGGCGAAATGGTCGCGCTGCGGCACCAGGCAAATGCCGGTGCCGAGTTTCAGTTTGGTGGTGGTGCGGGCCGCGAACGACAGCGCGACGAAGGGATCGAGCGTGCTCCAATATTCGCGCGGCAGTTCATCGCCGCCCGGCCACGGGCTCTTGCGGCTCGTCGGGATATGAGAATGTTCCGGCACGAACAGCGAAGAGAACCCGCGTTCCTCAAGCGCCGGACCGAGTTCGTCCATACGGATGCTGTAGTCGGTTGGAAACATGAAAACGCCGATATCCATGGTGCCCTCCCAGGCGGCTGTCGTGCGGGTGTCTGTCGGTTGTGATTACGCGGGCGCGCGGCCAAACCGCCGGAAACGGCGCGCGTAGTGGGTAGCGGTTATTCGGCGGCGGCGTCAACCCGCCACGGATTGTCGGCGGCCTCACCCGCCACCGTGGTGCGGTGCATGACGCGGCGGTAGCGGCTTTCGTCCCACGGCCGGCCGCGATGCAGGACGCTGCGATTGTCCCACATCACCAAATCGCCGACGCGCCATTCGTGGCGGTAGGTGAATTGCGGCTGTGTCGCGAACGCCAAGAGCTCGCCGAGCAGGGTCCGGCTTTCCTCGACCAGCCGGCCGACAATGTGCGACGCGTGGCGTCCGATGTAGAGCGCCTTACGTCCGTTCGCGGGGTGCGTGCGGATCATCGGATGTTCGACCGGTGGCAGGGCATCCAGTTCGTCTCCGGTGAGTGCGCCGGTGCCGAGCTGACCCTGCGAGTAGGCAAAGCTGTGCAGGCCGATTGCATCTTCGAGGTCGCGCTTCTTGTTGTCGTCGAGCGCATCGTAAGCGGCGCGCATATCCGCATATTCAGTCTCGCCGCCCTCCGGCGGCACCTCACGCGCCGAAAGGAGCGAGACCATCGCCGGCACGACCTTGAAAGAACTGTCGGTGTGCCACGCTTTGTTGCCCTCCAAGATCATGCGTTTGGGGTCGTCCGGCTTCAGAAGCGCACCTTCGTCATCCACATTCGCCAAGTGATAAACGACCGGATTGGCGCTGATCGTCTCGGCGATCGAGCGTTCCAGCGCACCAAAGCGTTCACTGAATTTGGTTTGCTGATCGTCATCCAGATGCTGGTCCGGAAAGGCGAGCACCGCATGGGTGTGAAACGCATCGCGGATCGTCGCAAAGGTTTCATCGTCAAGCGGTGCCCGCAAATCGACGCCGGTGATTTCGGCGGCGAAGACCGGGGTCAATTGTCGGATGTTCAGGGCCATGGATCTCAATCCGGCGCAAACAGGGTGGCAATCGTCATTCTTGAAGCCGCTATTGTGTTTGTTGACCGGCCGCCCGACAAGATATCGTGCGCCTGAACAGCCGCGCGCCGGGCGCATGGCGGGGCTTGTGGGGAGGAGACGCGGCATTGGACCGAATACGCGTGGGCTTTATCGGCACGGGCCGCATTTCCGATCTGCACGCGATTGAGTATCGGCAAAACCCCAATGCCGAGATCGTCGCCTTGTGCGACGCCAATCCGTCCTTGGCCGAGGCGCGCGCCCAGGCATGGGGCCTGGACAATGTGACGATCACCGACACTTACGCCGACTTGCTCGCCTTCGAGTCGGTCGATCTGGTCGATATTCTGTTGCCGCACCATCTGCACGCGGACGCGGCGCTAGCGGCCTTCGCGGCGGGCAAGGCGGTGTCTTTGCAAAAGCCGATGACCTTGACCCTCGAAGATGCGGATCGGCTGATTGACGCGGCGCGGGCGGCGAAGGTGCCGTTCCGCGTATTCGAGAATTTTATTTTCTACCCGCCCATCGTCAAAGCCAAGCAGTTGGTCGACGAGGGTGCAATCGGCGCGCCGATCACGATCCGCCTCAAAAGCAACTCGGGCAGTCGCAAGACCGCGTGGACTGTGCCTGATGCCGCACGCGCTTGGCGCCAGGGTCCGGGTAAAGCCGGCGGTGGACCCTCAGTGTTCGACGACGGCCACCACAAATTCGCCATCGCTTGGCATTTCATGGGGCAAGCCGAGAAAGTGCACGCGTGGATCGGCGAGACCGAAATGCCCGATGGGTCGTTCCGAGACAGCCCGGCGATGATTTCGTTCCGCTTTCCGGGAAACCGCTACGGCAATTTCGAAGTCGTGCATTCGCCGGACTTGACCGTGCTCACGGAGCAATACGCGCAGGACGACCGGGTCGAAATTACCGGCACCGAAGGGGTGGTGATGGTTAATCGCGGTCACGGCCAACTGGCCGATGTCGCGCCCGTGGCCTTACTGCGCGACGGGCAACTCACGGAATTTCGCGACTTGGAGACCGGTTGGGTAACCAGTTTCGTCCATTGCGCGCGCCACTATATCGATGCGCTGCGCACGGGAGCCCCTGCGCGGTTGAGCGGCGAGGAGGCACGCGATGTGTTGCGCTTTGCGCTTGCCGCTGAAGAGTCGGCCCGCGTCGGGCAAGCGGTCGATGTCTAGCACGCTCATGATCGACGGACCGAACCCCACCACGGAACGCGCCCAGGCCATCGCCGACGCGGGCGGTCTCGAAAATGCGCTCGAGAATGGCGTGTTGCCGTCACCCGTGACGATGTCGCTCGCCGAAGCACTCGTACTCGGCCTGCTCAAACAAGGCGTGCGCAAATATCTCGCGATATTCGGCCACGGCTCGACCGAGATCGGCGAAGTACTCCGTGTATTTGAGGCGGCGGGTCTCACGCGCACTTTTCAATTCCGCAATGAAGTCGCGATGGCCCACGCGGCGACAGCCCTAAGCTGGATTTACGGAGAAATCCCGGCGGTGGTCACGTCTATCGGCCCCGGCGCCTTGCAGGCGATGGCCGGATCGCTCGTCGCGTCATCGAACGGCGTCGGCGTCTATCACCTTTATGGTGACGAGACGACGCATGGCGAGGGCTACAACATGCAGCAGGTGCCGAAGCCGTCGCAGGGCGCGTTCGGCATGATCGCCGGTCTCTTGAACCGGTCCTACACACTGCACACGCCGGAAGCGTTGCGCGAAGCCCTGCGCCAAGGCATCGCGACCGTGCATCACCCTGCGAAACCCGGCCCATTTACCATGATGATGCCGATCAACACGCAACCGCAACCGGTCACGCTCTCGCTCGACGCGTTGCCGGTCCCGGCGCCCCTGCCGCCGCTTGCGCCCGCCGATGACCACCCCTTCGAAGACGCGCTTGCACTTATTCGCGGTGCGTCGCGGATCGCGATCAAGGCCGGCGGCGGGGCGCGCAACTACGCCGACCAAGTGCGCGGCTTGGCGGAAAGGATCGGCGCGACGGTGGTTCTCAGTCCCGGGTCGACCGGTGTGCTGCCCGACGCGCACGCGCAGAACATGCATGTCGGCGGCTCGAAGGGCTCAATCAGCGGCAATTACGCCATGGCCGAAGCCGAGCTTTTGATCGTCATCGGCTCGCGCGCGGTCTGTCAGTCCGACTGCTCTGGCATCGGCTACCCCAAGGTCCGTGACGTTATCAACGTCAATCTCGATGTCGATGATGTGCGCCACTACAACCGCACGCTCGCGCTGCAAGGCGATATCGGCGCCGTGCTCGACCGGCTGAATGCATTGATCGATGGCCGGCCCATCGACATTGACGCGAGGAAGCAGGCATGGCTGGCGGACTGTGCGGCAAAGAAGGCGGAGTGGCACGCCTTCAAGCAAGAACGCTTCGCCGTCTTGCCGCCGATTGACGAAGTGTGGCAGCGCCGCGTGTTGACGCAGCCGCAAGCGATTAAAACCGCCGCCGATTTCGCCAAATCGGTCGGTGCGCTCAAACTGTTCGATGCGGGTGACGTTCAAGCCAACGGCTTCCAGATTGTCGAGGACGACACACCGTTCGAAACCGTCACCGAGGCCGGCGCGTCTTACATGGGCTTCGCCGCGAGCGCGTTGATGGCCGGCGCGATCGCCGATACCCCCCGGCCGGCGATCGCCTTCACCGGCGACGGCTCGTTCTTGATGAACCCGCAAATCCTGGTCGATGCCGTCGCACATGGACTAAAGGCGACGATCGTCATTTTCGACAATCGCCGCATGGCCGCCATCAGCGCACTGCAAACCGCCCAATATGGCGCAGACTTCCGCACCAACGATGCGGTCGCGGTTGACTATGTCCGGTTAGGAAGTGCGATATCAGGTGTGCTCGCTCTGAATGGAGGCGATACCTCCGACAGCCTACGTGCCGCACTCGACCAAGCCCACGCCCACGACGGTCTGAGCGTTATTCACGTGCCGGTCTATGCCGGCGCCGACCCGCTCGGCGACATGGGCGCCCACGGCCAATGGAATGTCGGCAACTGGGTCGCCGACATGCAAATCGCCTACCGCGATACGACGATCTAGGCAGGCTGTTGCGTGCGCGCCGCCAAGCGCCGAGACAATTGCGAATCCTTCTTGCGCAAAAAGCGTTGTAAACGTTCGGGATAGTCGGGGTCGGCCGCATTTTGGATCGACGGGCGACTGGCCAGCGCTCCGCGCCAGCGCACGATGTTCGGCCGGTCGCGCAAAATGCCAAATTCGTCGATCGCATCGAAGGTGTCGAAATAGCGGAAGATCGGCCCAAACACCGCGTCGACCAAGCTGAAGCGTCGGCCGGCGAACCATGGACCAACGCCAAGCTCCGTTTCCAGGCGTGCAAACTTACCGCGCAAAGTTACGATTTTTGCTTGGAACGACTCTTCGTCCCGCGCCGAGTAGAACGCCGCAATATCGTTCAGGATCGACGAACCGAACTCGATCCAGGCGCGGTGACGCGCGCGCGCCGAGGGGTCAGACGGATGCAAAGGATGCGGTTGCGTTTCTTCGAGATATTCCAAGATCGGAGCGGACTCGAACAAAACCATCTCCGGTTCATCACGCCGCGCGGATACCACACGGAGTAACGGCACCTTGCCGAGAGAACTGATCGCCTTGAACCAATCCGGTTTGTCCGCGAGGTCGACCGGCATGCGGGTAAAGGGCACTTGTTTCTCGGCGAGCGCGATTGCGGCGCGCTGAACGTAGGGGCATAAATGGTGACTCACCAAAATCAAATCTTCGGTCATGCAATCCGCTCCCTTGCGCCTACTCGATGAGATGGATCGCATAGGGCAGGTCGTTGAAAACGTAGAACACGCAATCCGCGCCGGGTTCGCACTGGCCCCAGTGTGTCATACCGGCCTCGTAATACAGAAAGTCGCCCGGGCGCAGCGCCCGTGTCTCCCCAGTTTCGAAATGGAAGGTCAAGGTGCCCGAAATGCCGACCATGTTTTCCGGCGTTGGGTGCCAATGTTTTGGAAAGGCTGTGCCGGCGCCCAACCGGAATAGCCAGTGCGACGCGGAGCGAATTGGGTCGCCGCGCACCAACTGGAAGCCGCAATTCGGCAGCCCTTCGCAGTCCTGCCACTCCGCCGTCGCCGCTTCGAGGTAACGCGGAGGGTCTAACACCTGTGGCTTGTCTTGAGCCGTCACCGCGGTTGCGGAGACCAACCAGGTGAGCGTTGTAAGGATTGCGGTACGCCACGCGCTCATTTGGATCATCGAAATCTCCCATGGGATTGTTCATGCAACTGCATGGAGATATATACAATTGCATGTACATGTCAATCTTGATGCAAATGCATTAATCCGCTATGGAAGGTTCATGTCCGATCAATTGTCAGAATCGGTTGTTGCGTCTTGGGCACGCTTGGCGCGTGTGAGCCAGGGGGTCTTGGCGGCCGTGGAGGCCGATCTCAAAACGGCCGGCCAGCCACCGCTTACTTGGTACGATGCGTTGCTCGAACTCAAACGCGTGGGCGAGGACGGCCTCAGACCAGCAGAGCTGCAAGCGCGTATGCTGCTCGCGCAATATAACCTGTCTCGTTTGCTCGTTCGTTTAGAGCAGGCGGGTTATGTCGTTCGGCGTCCGTGCCCGGAAGACGGGCGGGGGCAGATCGTGACGATCACGGGTGCGGGCCGCCGTCTTTTGCCGCGCATGTGGCGCGTCTACCATTCCGCGATCCGCGCCCATTTCGCCGACAAACTTACCGTGGCCGAGGCCAAAACGCTCGGGGACCTGCTTGGCAAAATTACGCCAGGTTAGTGTGTTTCCGTGCCGGTTTAACCAAGCACGAGTTCAGCGTAGGTGTTGAGGTCTTCCGGCGTCTTGGGCCAAACGAGGAGCGTGGTGGCGGGGCTGTCTTCCCAGGCCGCCAAGCGGTCCTTGATCCTCTCTTTGGTGCCGACGAGTGCGATTTCGTCGACCAATGTGTCGGGTACGGCGGCAACTGCTTCGGCTTTCTTGCCGTCCAAGTAAAGGTCCTGGATTTTCTTCGCCGCGTCTTCGTAACCGAGACGGCCAACCACGGCATTGTGGAAGTTCTGGTCGCGCGAGCCCATGCCGCCGACATAGAGCGCGACATTCTGTTTCACCGGAATACGGCCATTTTCGAGATCGTCGGTGACGTTCATTTGCATCGGCAACACGATCTCAAACCCGTCCTTGCGGCCCGCGATCGCGTCGGCATACATCTCGGGTTTTTCGGGCGAGAGGTAGAGCGGGTACCAGCCGTCGCAAATCTCCGCCGCCATGGCGACATTTTTCGGCCCCTCGGCGCCGAGATAAATTGGCAGGTCGGCGCGCAAGGGGTGGGTAATCGGTTTCAACGGTTTGCCGAGCCCCCACGCGCCCTCGGCATCCGCCGGGTAAGGGATCGGGTAGTGCGGGCCGTCGTTGGTGACAGGTTCCTGGCGCGCCAAGACCTTGCGAATGATGCTGATATATTCGCGCGTGCGCGCGAGTGGTTTTGCGAACGGACGGCCATACCAGCCTTCGACGACCTGTGGCCCGGACACGCCGAGACCGAGGATTAATCGCCCGCCGGTCAAATGATCGAGCGTCAGCGCGTGCATCGCCGTGGCGGTCGGCGTGCGCGCGGAAAGCTGCACGATCGCGGTACCGAGCTTGATTGTCTTGGTGTGTGCGCCGACCCAGGCGAGCGGCGTCAAGGCATCGGAACCCCACGCCTCGGCGGTGAAAAAGCCCCAATAGCCGAGCGCCTCGGCGCGCTGCGCGGTGCCGATCAAATCCTCCGGCGGCAACGCGCCCCAATAGCCCTGCATCAAGCCGAGTTTCAACGCCATTTTTCGTCCCTTTTTCCATGCGCGTCTTCGCGGGGCGACCATAGCGGACGGCGCGACCGATTGGCAGAGCCGCGGTTTAGCGCTACGCCTATTGCTGGTATCGATTGCTCCGGAGACCCTGCCGCATGACGGATCGCCCTACACCCAAAACCATCCGCACGGACGTGCTTGAAGTCGCCTACGAGGAGACGGGGCCGTCAGATGGTGCGCCGGTCGTCCTTCTGCACGGTTTTCCGTATGACCCACGCGGCTATGACGATGTCGTACCGCTGTTGGCGAGTGACGGACATCGCGTTCTGGTTCCCTTTTTGCGCGGCTATGGGCCGACGCGTTTCCTATCGCCCGACACGCCGCGATCTGGTCAGCAGGCCGCGCTCGGCCACGACCTTCTGCAGTTGCTCGATGCGCTCGACGTGTCCGAGGCCATTGTGGGCGGTTACGACTGGGGCGGACGGGCCGCCTGCATTGTCGCGGCACTCTGGCCGGAGCGTGTGCGCGGGCTGATCAGTTGTGCGGGCTACAATATTCAGGACATTGCGGCGTCGGTGCAGCCCGTAGATCCTGAAGCCGAACACCGGTTTTGGTATCAATATTATCTCCACACCGAACGCGGGCGCGCGGGCCTCGCCGCCAACCGGCATGCGCTCTGCAAATTGCTGTGGCGGCTTTGGTCGCCGAATTGGCAATTTGATGATGCGACTTACGATGCCAGCGCCGTATCGTTCGACAATCCGGATTTCGTCGACGTGGTGATTCAATCCTATCGCCATCGCTTCGGTTATGCGGACGGCGATCCGGCATTGGAAGACATTGAGAAACGCTTAGCGGAGCAACCAAAGATCGCCGTCCCGACCATCAATCTCCATGGGGACGGCGATGGCGTCGCACCGTCCGCGATGTCGGCCGCGCACGACCGTTTTTTCTCCGGTCCTTATGAACGTCGCGTGATCCCGATCGTCGGTCACAATCCGCCGCAAGAAGCGCCGGATGCGTTCGCGGAAGCGGTCTTGGACCTTAGCCGGGCCGGCGGGCGATAATGCTGTAATAGGTACAGGCGCCGAAGAACCGGCCGCTATCCATGGCCTCGCGCTGGTAGCTCAGCCAGGCGTCGACGTCTTCCTGGCGCGACAGCCCGCCTTTCGCGATCAGTGGCGCGTAGGTTTCCGCCATGCTGCGGAAGAAGCTGCCCTGGCCGATTTCCGACACGGCGTCCGCCAGCGTTTCGGACAGGGTCAATCCCGCGTCCGCCAGCAGGTCGGGCAATTGGCGCATAACCACCGGATTGTTGAACGTCGCGCGCGCGAGCGCCCAATCCATGGCGCGTCCCGACTCCGAATCCGTGTACCCGTAAGTCAGCGAGGCGTAATCGCCATCGAACACGACCAAGGTCCCGCCCGGTTTCAACACGCGGTACGCTTCGGCGAGGACCGCCGCCGGGTCGGTCACGTGGCTGATCAGCGTGTGCGCGATCACCACATCGAACTGCCGGTCGTCGAAGGGCAGGGCGTGCGCGTCGCCGACTTCGAACGCAACTTGATCGGTGACGCCTTCCGCTGCCGCGAACCCGCGCGCTTTCTCAACGAAGATCGGGCTTTGGTCGACGCCCGTTAACCGTCCGCGCACATCGGCGCGCTGCGCCAGGCCGCGCGTGACGACACCCGTCCCCGACCCGATCTCCAGCGCTTCGCTGCCTTTGGGCAGCGACAATTTGTCGGCATAACGCGCAAAGAGTCGCGTGAAGACCTCGTCCTTCCCGCGACTTTCGAGCCGTGCAATGAGACGCTCGATCATCGCGTCGTCGAGCTCGTTCACGAAGCGGTGCGGGTCGCGCGCCGCGGGACTCGTTCGTTGCTCGGCCTTTTTCGGTTCAGTGGCAATGGAGACGGTCATCGGCCTACCCATCGTGTCCTGGAATGGAAGTGCGTCGCTCGGTCGGAACGCTGCAAGTTCGATGATCGCCGAGCCCACAACTGGATCTAGGACCCCGATGCATCCCCCAACTCACACCGGAAATATAAATATTTTCTACAAAATACGGAATAGACAGAAGAAAATTGCTAAATAGCGCTAATTAATTCGGCAATTCTAGAATATTTTTCCATTATCTCACCAAATGACGGAATGCTGTTTTGCGAACCGGCATGACAGATGCAGCGGCTGTGTGTGCGGGCGCTGTGACGCCCGGCAATTAGAGCGCGATGAGCGCGTCGAACGCGGCCTTGCCTACCGAATTGAAGGTGAGCAATCGCGATCGACGATCCCGTTCCGCCCAGCCCCGTTCGACCATGCGGTCGAGAAGAGCCTTGGCCAACGGGCCGCCGAGATGGGTGCGACGCTCGGTCCAGTCGAGGCAGGTCTTACACGGTGGCCTCGTATTCCCGTCGAATGCCGACCGCTGGATGCCGAAATCTCGCAGGAAATCCCAACCGCGCGGCGACACCGTCACCGCATTGTCATCCTCGACAACGAATGCGCGGTTGATCAGCCAATCGTACATCTGGACGCCACGCGGTCCGGCAAGATGGCCGTAGCACACGCGTGCCGCGCGCATCGCGGGATCGCGCGGGCCGGTCCGAATATGCCCGGACCCCTCGGACGGTTGGCCCCGCCGCGCGTTGCTACTCGCGCGTAGCTGAAAGTAATGATGCGGCCCTTGGCGCCGTGACAAAACGCGCCCAGCCAATGCAAGATCCTGGAGGCGTTCTCGTGTTGTCGATTGCGAAACGTCCGTCGCGTTCGCCAGTTCACGCGGCGTGTAGGCGCGCCCGTCATCCAACACAGCGAGCAACGCGACGTGATCCGCATCCATATCGATCACCTTCGATGCAATGCCCATGGCGCGATTTTCGTCAAGCCGTCAGCCTTGCGCAAGGCCCATGCGTGCGGATTTCTTACGCAAAGATCATGGTCGTGCTAAAAGCCCCGCGACAAATCAATGGCGATAACTGGAGGGAGGGACCACACCCATGTCGATGGTTCATGTCGTGGCGGTAATCACCGCCAAACCGGGGCAACGCGCGGCGATTCTAGCGGCGTTTAACGACAATGTGCCGGCGGTGAAGGCGGAGGACGGCTGTATCGAATATGGCGCCGCGGTGGATGCCGATGGCGTTGGCAGTTGGCAGACCCGATATGGCGACGACACGTTCGTCGTGGTGGAGAAATGGGCGAGCGTTGATGCCCTGAAAGCCCACGCCAAATCAGCCCATATGGCGGAGTATGCCGCCAAGGTGAAAGACATGATCGCGGATCGTGCGGTTCACGTTCTATCGCCGGCGTATCCGTGACGAGCGCTAAGGCGCTTAATTCGTTGCTAAACTATATAAATAGACGGCGCGTGGGCCATGATTGAGGACACCTTCGATCTTCCGACTCAAGACGGGGCGATGGAGACCTTTTTGTGCCGGCCGGAACGGGGCGGGCCCTATCCGGCGATCTTCCTGTTGATGGACGCGCCCGGTGTGCGCGAAGAACTGCGCGACATGGCGCGACGCTTGGCGACCGCCGGCTATTACGTCCTTTTGCCGAACCTCTATTACCGTGCCGGGCGCGATACCTATTACGGCCCGGACGTTTTGGAAGAGGGCAGCGCCGAACACAAGCGGATGCGCGCGGTGCGAACGAAGATGACCATCCCGCCGGTGATGGACGATGTCGCCGCCATGCTCGCCTATGTCGACAACGATCCTGCGGCCCGCAATGGACCGGTCGGGTGTCATGGCTATTGCATGAGTGGGCCATACGCCCTGGCCGCCGCCGCGCGCTATCCCGACCGGGTCTTGGCCGCCGCCTCATTTTACGGGACCTGGCTGGTCAATGATGCGGAGGAAAGTCCGCATCTGTCGCTCGACAAAATGAAGGGCGAAATCTACATCTCGTGCGCGGAGCACGACGATCTCGCGCCGCCCGACATGGTCGCCGAACTCAAGCGCCTGTTCGATGCGTCAGGTGTCAATGGCGAGCTCGAGATTCATCCCGGCGTACACCACGGATTCGCGTTCCCGAACCGCTGGTGCTACGACAAACCCGCCGCCGAACGGCATTGGGAACGCCTGTTCGCGCTGTATAGCCGATTGCCTGAATCTACGGGCTAAGCGCGGCGTCTAATAGAACACGTCGGGCGGATTGCCGAGCAGGACTTGGCCGATGCCTTCGTAATGGCCTTCGTGCGATTGCACCTGCTGCGACAAGGTATGGATGTCGCGGAACCGCCGCTCGAGCGGTTGGCCGTCAAAGATCGCGTCGACCCCGGCGGTCATATGGCTGTAGTTCGCCACTTCGAGCGAGGTGTGAATGGCGTGGCTTGAGGCGAGGCGGATGCGCGCGCGGTCGGGCACGTCGATTGGCGCCCACTCATCCGCATTGTCGTAAATGTCTTTGAGGGTCGCGTGCAGATAGGCGCGCGCCGCGCCGAGTTTCGCTTCCGCGCGCGCGACTCCGGCCTGTATGCGCGGGTCGTCGGCCAAGCGCGCTCGGCCAAGCGGCGTCTTGCGTTGGGCGAGCGCACAGAGTTCGTCCAGCATGCCGCGTGCAATGCCCAAGGCCCCCGCCGCGACGCTAGCGGCGTAGAGACTCTGCTGCGTAATCGCGTAGAGCGGCCCGGGGATGCGCCGCACGGTCGGGTCACTCCGCTGTCCGATCCGGCTTTCGGGCACGAACAAATCGGTCACGCTGTAGGACTCGGAGCCCGTCCCGCGCAGCCCGATCGTGTCCCAATCGCCGTGCAGCGTTGCCTGCTCGACCGGGAATAGGAGACACAGCATGAGCGGCCGGCCGTTCGCGCCCTTGCGCGTGGACCCGTCGGCCTCGGTGACAAAGCAATGCGCGCCCATCCAGGTCGCGTGCCGGCAGCCGCTGGCGAATCCCCACTTGCCGGTGATCCGATAGCCGCCGGGTTCCGCCGTCGCGTTCGGCCCGACCGGGGGGCCCCAAGCGATCAGCGCACGCGGATCGTCAAAAATCAAATGCGCGGTTTCAGGCTCCAGATAGGGTGAGATCAACGCGGCGCTGTTGCCGACGAAAAGGTTCCACGCCACCGAGGCGTCATGGCGCGCGACGTCTTCCAATGTTTCGAGGTAGACCATCGGCGAGACCTCGTCGCCGCCATAAACGCGCGGCAGGACCATGCGAAACAGGCGTGCTTCGTGGAGCGCGCTCAAAAGCGGCTCGGGAATCTCTCGCGCGTGCTCGATCTCGTCCGCGGCTTGGGCGATCTGGTCGGCGAGGCCCTTGGCCCGTGTCACCGGATCTGCGTCGATATATTGCTCTTGGTCCATTGTGCCCTATTGGTGTCACGGAATTGCTCACCGTCATTGCGGCGGAAGCGCAGGCGGCTGTCAATGCTTGGCCGCGTTCGGACTCCCTGCGCCGCGCGGCTCTGTATACTCCCGTCCGATGGTGGATGATGACTGACATTCGCGCGTGGCTCGAGACGCTCGGCCTGGGCCGATATGCCGACGCATTCGAAGCGAACCATGTTGATTGGGCGTTGTTGCCCGATCTTACGGATGCGGATTTCCGCAGCCTTGGCGTCGCCAGCGCGGGCCATCGCGTTCGCTTGCGCGCCGCGATCGAGAATGCTGAAAGTGGCGAGGTCGACGCAGTTTCCGCTCCCGAAGCCAGCCGGCCAAGCCCTGAACGGCGCCATATCACGATCATGTTTTGCGACCTGGTCGGCTGGACGAACCTCACCAAGCGCATGGATCCGGAGGAACTGCGAACGCTCATGCAGGCCTATCAGGCTGCCGCGGCCGCCGCCGTGGCGCGCTACGACGGCCATGTCGCGCAATATCTAGGCGATGGCTTGCTGTCATATTTTGGTTGGCCGCACGCGCATGAAGACGATGCCGAACGCGCGGTTCGCGCCGGGCTCGACATTATCGAGGCGGTGAAGAACGTGCCCGCGCCGTCGCCTTTGGAAGTTCGGATCGGCATTGCGAGCGGTCCCGTGGTGGTCGGCGAGACCGGGGAGGGCCAGGGTGCCGTGGCGGATCTTGCGGTCGGCGAAACGCCGAATTTGGCGGCGCGCATCCAAAGCTTGGCGCAGCCGGACCAAGTCATTGTCAGCGGCTCGGCGCGTCAGTTGCTGGGAAGCGCCTTTGAATTGCGCGATCTCGGGAGCCATCGCTTGAAGGGTGTCGGATTGCCCATGCAAGCCTGGTGCGTCGCGGGGGTCGCGCAAACCGAAGGCCGTTTTGAAGCGCGCCGCGGCATCGCCGCCGTGCCCATGGTCGGCCGCGATGCCGATGTGGCGTTGTTTCTGCAACGCTGGGAGCAAGTCAAGGCGGGTGAGGGGCAAGTTGTCCTGCTCGGCGGCGAGCCGGGCATCGGCAAGAGCCGGATCGTCCGTGAATTGCGCGCGCGCCTCAGTGACGACGCGCCGCTTTGGTTGCATCACCAATGCTCGCCTTTTCATACCGGCTCGGCTTTCTACCCGATCGTGGCGCAGATCGCGCGCGCGGCCGGCTTTCGGCGTGACGATGACGACGGGGCGAAAATCGACAAGCTTGAGGCCATGCTGGATGCGCAGCCGGCTGAAGCCCGGCGCCATGCGCCTCTGCTCGCCGCTCTGCTGTCGATAGAGGCTGGCGACCGTTATCAGCCGCTTACGCTTTCGCCTGGTCTGCAAAAAGAGAAGACCATCGAAGCCTTGATCGACCTGTTCACCGGTTTGGCGGTCGACCAGCCGATGCTCGCCATATTCGAAGACGCGCATTGGATGGACCCGTCGACCTTGGACGCCCTCGGCGAGGTGATCGCGCGGATCGAAACTTTGCCGGTGCTGGTCGTTGTGACGCACCGGCCCGAATTCGTGCCGCCCTGGCCGGCCGTCGGTCATGTCGCGGCCCAGTCGTTGACGCGGCTTTCGCGTCGCGCCCGCACGGATATGATCCTCCAACTCACCGGCGGAAAACCCTTGCCGGCCGAAGTCCTGGACCAGATCGTCGACAAGACCGACGGTATTCCACTGTTCGTCGAAGAGCTGACTAAGGCCGTCCTCGAAGCCGGCTTTCTCGAAGAAGCGGGAGACGCGTATTGCCTGGTCGGACCGCTGCCGGCGCTGGCGATTCCCCCGACATTGCAGGACTCGCTCATGGCCCGGCTCGATCGGCTCGGGCCCGTCAAAGAAATCGCGCAGATCGGGGCCTGTATCGGCCGCGTGTTTTCTCATGAACTCTTGGCCGCCATCGCGCCGCTCCGCGACGACGCGCTAGACCGCGCCTTGGACGCGTTGATCGATAGCGAGCTCATTTTTCGGCGCGGCAGCGGCACCGATACGGCCTATGTGTTCAAGCATGCCTTGGTGCAGGACACCGCGCATGACTCCCTGCTTCGGAGCCGCCGACAGCAGCTTCACGGCGCCATCGCTGAGGCGGCTGAAGCGGGATTGGCCGGACGGGATGATCGCGGACCGGAATTCCTGGCCCGGCACTACAGCGAGGCGGGCCTGGTTGAGCAGGCTTTGCCGTATTGGCTGGCCGCGGGGCAAGCGGCGCTCGCTAATGCCAACATCGACGAAGCGCTGCGGCATTTTGCCGCCGGTGTCGGATATATCGGCAGACTGCCGCCCGGTCCGGATCGTGCCGCGATCGAACTGCGCTTTCAGACCAGCATGGGTTACGCCCGTATTCAGCAGAAAGGCTATGCCGCGCCCGAGGCGCGAACCGCCTTCGAAAGGGCCGAAGCGCTTTTGCCGGACTCTGGTGCGGCGGCCCCGGTGTTTCCCGTGATGGTCGGTATCGGGCTCTACCACTGGGTGC
>JANQOH010000188.1 GCA_028289725.1 Alphaproteobacteria bacterium | reverse complement strand
CGCCTTTTACGGAAGCACGACGGTTCCGGATGCTGAGCTAGACCAGATCCGCGCTGCCTTTGTCGCGGCCAACGGGCTGATCATCAATATCGGCGTCGTGTTCGAGACGCTGATCAATGGCGAGATGGTCGTGCAGAACATCCTTGATCTGAATGATGCGACGGCCAACGCCCTTTTGGGCCCGGGCGGCATTCAGACAACCATTGCCGGCATTGACGGTGGCACGACGCAAGTCGTCAATTTGGTTGGCGGCGGCGCCGGTATTGCGACGTCGATCACCAATAGCACGAGCGGTATTGCGCTCGAGCACACGACGACCCTCACCATCGACCTTCCGAACCATGCGCAAGTGTTCGACACGGTTGGTGGTGGTCTGTCATTCGATCAAGGCATCACGCTGCCGCAACCGATGATCGACATGGTGACGGACGTTATCCAGCAGTAAGGCTATGGGCCTGTCTCGTATTACGAGATGGATCCGACGAATTGATCAAAGGACACTCATTTGGGCACATGCACGGGATAGCCAGTTAGTTGGGAAATCCTGTGCGCTCAAATGAGACGCCAAAGACCTTGACACTAGCGGCGCCCATTGGGCGCCGCTTTCTTTTGGGGCGGTGCATTTGATTTCGTCATAGAGGGGATTCGCCCTCAGATAGACAATGAAACGGTGGGACCGTATTGGGGCTGACGCTTGTACGATGCGTCCGCGGGAGAACGCTGCAGCGGTCGATCTCACATGATACAGACTAAGCAGTCGGTCAATTCATTCCGCGCCTCGCAGCAATACGGATCGGGTTCTCTTGAATTGGCGCATGCGGACCAGGGCGACCGACGAGCTTGCCCCGCGTCAGCCACAAACCAATGCGTCACCAGATCGCACACAAGCACGCGCCACATAGGGGTTTGGGGCTTCTTGAAGCGGCTCCATCGAACCCAACACGTGGGCGATTTCACGGGCCGTCGGGATGGTAATGCCAATGGCGTAAGACGGGCATACCCTTAAGGTGAAAGTCGCAAAGCTGGCTCGGTAGACGGTCGGTCATACAAAATTCGATCGTGGCCATCACCATAAGGGATGCGCGCAAAAAAGGGCTCAGTGGCAACCACTGAGCCCCTTGTCTTCGAGATAGGGCCTCCGATTAGAACCGGATTGGGAGGCGTAGGATCATTTGAACGTCCGGCGCGTCGGCAGTCACACCGGTCTTCACGTTGAAATTGACCGAATAACGCGGGGACAGTCGGTAGCTGAAACCGAGCGACAATGAGCCAACGTCAATGTCCGTGGTTTCGACCGGAATGCCGTTGATCTCGGTTTCCGTAGAGAACACGAAACTATGGTCATAGCCGAGACTGAACGAGGCTTCCTCGTTAATGCCGAAGCCCATGCCGACGGCGAACGACGCGACGTCGCCCGGATCCACATGGCCGATGAAGTTGCCGCCGATCGTCTGATCGACGTCGCGACCAAAGTGGAAGAAATACCGACCATTGATAAAGAACACCACGGGATCGGACCGGATTAAAGCGGTCATGCCGGGCTCGAAACCAAAGAACCCGCTGCCCGACGCAAGTTCGGTTTCGATACCATCCGAATCGCGGCTGACCTCAAAGGGGCCTTCACCGGTGTCGCTCTTGAATCGCGCATTGGCGATAAAGATCGGCCACCCTTGCTGACCTCGGTTGAGCTGATACCGGCCGGCCACTTCGACGTCGCCCAAGCCATGGCCGTCGACAACGGTTGTCGTCGACGTGTTCGCCGAGACGATCTGCCGCGTGATGCGGTCATCGCGATAGACGTACGGTACCGACACACTGGCCTCAAGGCGGCTGGTAAAGCCGTACCGGGCTTGCAATTCAGCGGTGATTGAATCGCGATCGGAATCGGTCGCTTCGATATTACCGACCAAAACCGTGTCGACGATTTCCAGGCCCTGGAAGAAGAACCGGTTGATGTTCGATTGCGAATATTGGATCGACGGCTCGAGGATAAACGAGCCCCTTTGCGTCAGCACGCCACCCGCGTCATCGACGCCCGAGATCTCGCGCGTCCGCTGAGCTTCCTGTTCGCCTTGTTCTTCGCCGACAACGGGCGGCGGCGCGTCCTCGTCTTGGGCCAGCGTATAGGTGCCGCCACCTGGTACCACCAAGGATTTCGGCGTCACAAACATGGCATTCTGCACGCCCGCCGACGGTGGCTGAATGATTGTGACCGGTTGCACCTCAGACTGATCCGCCATCTGTTGCTCAAGCTGCTCGAGGCGCGCTTTTTGCGCTTCGACGCTCTGGCGTTGCTCTTCCAATTGCTGCGACTGGAGCTCCAACAGCTCCGACTGCCGCCGGAGTTGCTCACGGAGGGCCTCGAGCTCGGTCGTGTCCTGGACGCCCTCGACGTCTGGCTGATCCGCCTCGACCACCTGTGCCGCGCCCGCCGGCGCCGGCACGGGCGTTACCGGAGAATCGGTCGCATCCGATTCCTGCCACTCGGAAGCCATCTTGACTTCAGTCACGGTCGGAATTTCTGAACCGGACGCCGCGGCCACCGTAATAGCGTTGACGGAAACTCCCGTCTCGTTCGCCACAGGTTCTCTCTGCGCTTGAAGCGCGCGGTCAAAAGCTTCGCGCGCATTCAGATCCTGCTCCGGAAGCTCAGCGGCAAGAACC
>JANQOH010000031.1 GCA_028289725.1 Alphaproteobacteria bacterium | reverse complement strand
GTGCGCGGCCACTTTCTCGGCCGCAAGGAGCGCTCGCGCTGGCTGTTTCCGTCACGCTCCAAGCAAGGCCATCTGACTCGGCATCGTTTCGCACAAATGCTCAAGGAACTCGCGATCGAGGCCGAAATCGAGCCGGATCGCATTTCGCCCCACGTTCTGCGCCACGCATTTGCGAGCCACTTGCTGGCGAACGGCGCCGACCTGCGCAGCGTCCAGGCCATGCTGGGCCACGCCGATATCTCCACAACGCAGATCTACACGCACGTGCTGGCCGAGCGGCTGAGCGCTCTGGTGCGTGACCACCACCCCTTGGCGGATTGACGGTCGACGGCCGTCTTGACAGGGGGCGTCGACGCGGACTTATTGCGCTGCAACAAAGCCCACCGCAGGTCCCCAGGAGAGCCAGATGAGTTTTAAAATTGTCGAACAAGCGCCGGCGCGGCTCAATCGCAGCGAATTGGCGGTGCCGGGCAGTCGCACCGAATTGTTCGAGAAGGCGGCAAAATCGAAGGTCGATATGATCTTTCTCGATCTCGAGGACGCCGTCGCGCCGAGCGACAAGGAACAGGCGCGCAAAAATATCATCGAGGCGATCAATGACGTCGACTGGGGCACGAAGACCTTGTCGCTCCGGATCAATGGCCTGGACACCCACTACATGTACCGTGACGTGGTGGATGTGCTGGAACAGACCGGCGAACGGTTGGACCTGATCATGATCCCCAAGGCCGGCACCGCCGCGGACATTTATGCGGTCGATATGCTGGTCACGCAAATCGAAGCCGCCAAAGGGCGGAAAAAGCGCATCGGATTCGAGATGATCATCGAATCGGCGCTTGGCATGGCCAATGTCGATGAAATCGCCGGCGCGAGCCCGCGCAATGAGTCCTTGCATTTCGGCGTTGCCGACTATGCGGCCTCGACCAAGGCGCGCACCACCTCGATCGGCGGTCCCAATAAAAACTACGGCGTGCTGACCGACGCCCTGGATGGTGAAGCGCGCGACTATTATTGGGGCGACATGTGGCATTACGCCATTTCACGCATGGTCGTGGCGGCGCGGGCGCATGGGCTTCGGCCGATCGATGGGCCGTTTGGCGATTTCTCCGACGCGGATGGCTATCGCGCGCAGGCACAGCGCGCCGCGGTGTTGGGCTGCGAGGGCAAATGGGCGATTCACCCAAGTCAGATCGGTCTCGCCAACGAGGTCTACAGTCCGGCGGAAGAAGATGTCGCCAACGCCAAGCGCATATTGGCGGCGATGGATCAGGCGATGAAAGAAGGCAAGGGCGCCGTGGCGCTTGACGGCCGCCTGATTGACATTGCCTCGATCAAGCAAGCCGAGAACATGGTTAAAACCGCCGAACAAATCGCCGCCATGGCGTAGGCGGATTCGTGACGGCCGGTCTTGAAATTCGCACTTCGGACACCCTACTTCCGTACCAGCGTACTGGCGCGGCGCGCCGCACCATCGGTCGGGCAAAGTGTTGATATTAGTACGCTAAACGGCATTCTCGGATGCGACCGCAGCCAATTCATGGTATGCTGATTCGATGAACACCTTTCTAGACTTCGAGAAACCGATCGCGGAGCTCGAAGGAAAAATCAAGGAACTCCGTCACCTCAGCGACGATGGCGAACTGAACATTGTCGACGAGGTCACACGCCTTCAGTCGAAAGCAGAGCGTCTGCTCAAGCAGACCTATTCGAAGCTGACGCCGTGGCAGAAGACCTTGGTCGCGCGGCATCCCGACCGGCCGCATTTTTGCGATTATGTCGACGCGCTGATCGACGATTTTTCGCCCATGGCGGGGGACCGCGCGTTTGGCGAGGATTTCGCCATCGTCGGCGGCTTAGGCCGTTTTCGCGGCTATTCGGCCGTGATCATGGGCCATGAAAAGGGCGCTGATACGGAGGGCCGCGTGCGCCACAATTTCGGCATGGCGCGCCCTGAAGGCTATCGCAAGGCGGTACGGCTGATGGATTTGGCGGAGCGCTTCGGTCTGCCCATTATCACGCTGGTCGACACGCCCGGCGCATACCCCGGGATTGGCGCGGAAGAGCGCGGCCAATCCGAGGCGATCGCGCGCGCAATTCAGAAGTGCACCGACGTGCGCGTGCCGATGATCAGCGTCGTTGTCGGCGAAGGTGGGTCAGGCGGCGCCATTGCGTTGGCGGCGGCCAATCATGTCGCCATGTTGGAGAACTCGGTCTATTCGGTGATATCGCCGGAAGGCTGTGCGTCGATCCTGTGGCGCAGTGCCGATAAGGCGCAAGATGCCGCCGAGGCGTTGAAATTGACGGCGCAGGACTTGTTGAAGCTCTCGGTGATCGATTCGATCATTGCCGAACCGCTTGGCGGCGCGCATCGGGCGCCCGAAGGGGTGATCGAAAGTGTCGGCGACGAGATCGAAAAAGCCTTGCGTTCCTTAGTCAGCGTGCCGGGTGGCGAATTGCGCGCGCGCCGGCGCGAGAAATTCATGGCTATCGGTCAGACGGGACTCGCCTAAAACAGACGCCGCATTCGATTAGCTTAGCAAGAAAACAACTGCCAACGGCTCGCGTTAAGCGACTTTGCCGTGGCAGTGCTTGTACTTCTTGCCAGAGCCGCAAGGACACGGTTCGTTGCGGCCGACTTTGCCCCAGCTTGAAGGATCCAGTGGATTGCGCTCAGCCGGCGCGACCTGTGCGCGCGGCCGGACGTTGGGCGCGGGATTGCTGGCGTGCGCCATCACGGGTTCACGGCTTTCGACGCGCGGCGCCTCAGACGCTTGGGGCGTTTCGGGCGGCGGCGCCGATGCCTGAATTTCCACATGGGCAAGGGTCATGGTGACGGTCTCGCGGAACCGCGCGAGCATGTCGTCGAACAGTTCGAAAGCTTCGCGCTTATACTCGTTCAATGGATCACGCTGCGCATAGGCGCGTAGACCGATGCCTTGGCGCAGATGGTCGAGCGACAGGAGGTGATCCTTCCACAACTGATCGAGGATCTGCAGCATCAGCGACTTTTCGGCGCTGCGCATGAGTTCCGGTCCAAAGCGCGCGGCCTTTTCCGCCATCCGGCGCTCGACATTGTCCTGAATCCGGTCGCGAATTTCTTCTTCGGCGATGCCTTCCTCTTTCGCCCATTCCTCAATCGGTAGATCGAGGCCGAATAGGCGCAAAACCTCTTCGTGCAGTCCCTTGATGTCCCACTGCTCGGCATAGGCCTTTGGCGGAATGTAACGCGGCACCAGGTCTTCAATTGTGTGCTCGCGCATCTCGACGACGGCTTCCGAGACATCCTGGCCCGAGATCAACTCAATCCGCTCGCGATAAATAACCTTGCGTTGGTCGTTCATCACGTCGTCGAAGCGCAGCAGGTTCTTCCGGATCTCGAAGTTGTGCGCCTCGACCTTTTGTTGTGCCTTTTCGAGAGCCTTGTTGATCCACGGATGGAAAATCGCCTCGCCTTCTTCAAGGCCCAGCTTCCGTAGCATGCTATCCATCCGCTCAGATCCGAAGATACGCATCAAATCGTCTTCGAGCGAAAGGAAGAACTTCGACCCGCCGGGGTCGCCTTGGCGGCCCGACCGGCCGCGCAACTGATTGTCGATACGGCGGCTCTCGTGACGCTCCGAGCCGATGACATACAAGCCACCCGCTTCGATCGCCTTGTCGTGCCCTTCTTGAACTTCGGCGTTTATCTTTTCCGCCTGCTTGGCCCGTTTTTCGTCGGGATCGGTGTCATCGATCTCGTCGTCGAGCCGCATTTCGAGGTTGCCGCCGAGCTGAATGTCGGTGCCGCGCCCGGCCATATTGGTTGCGATCGTTACCGCGCCCGGTCGCCCGGCCTGCGCAATGATGTGCGCTTCCTGTTCGTGATAGCGCGCATTCAACACATTGTGCGGGATCTTTTTCTTCTTCAGCATCGCCGCCAGTTCTTCGGATTTCGCGATACTGGTTGTGCCGACGAGAACCGGTTGTCCGCGTTCGCGGCACTCTTCAATCTGCAACGCCATTGCTTCGTTTTTCTCTGCGGCGGTGCGGTAAATCTCGTCGTCATTGTCTTTGCGCACCATCGGCCGATGGGTCGGAATCTCGACCACGGTCAAGCCGTAGATCTGCTCGAACTCCGATGCTTCGGTCGATGCCGTCCCGGTCATGCCCCCAAGCTTTTCATACAGACGGAAATAGTTCTGGAAGGTGATCGACGCGAGTGTTTGGTTCTCGTTCTCGATCTTGACGCCTTCCTTGGCTTCCAAGGCTTGGTGCTGGCCGTTCGAGTAGCGGCGTCCCTCCATCATGCGGCCGGTGAACTCATCAATGATCACCACTTTGCCGTCTTTGACGATGTAGTCGGTGTCGCGCTTGAACAGTTTGTGGGCGCTCAGCGCCTGGTTCACATGGTGGACGATGCTGACGTTCTGAAAGTCGTAGAGACCGGGCGTTTTGAGCATGCCCGCATCATTCAGAATTTGCTCCATGTGCTCGGTGCCGGCCTCGGTGAGCGAAGCCTTGTGCGATTTTTCGTCGAGCTCGTAATCGTCGGGCTCCAACAGCGGGATCAGCTTGTCGACCTGAACATAGAGTTCGGAGTTGTCCTCGGTCGGACCGGAGATGATCAACGGCGTGCGCGCTTCGTCGATCAGAATACTGTCCACCTCGTCGACAATCGCGAAATAGGGATCGCGCTGGACCATTTCGTCCAGGGTGAACTTCATGTTGTCACGCAGGTAATCGAAGCCGAATTCGTTGTTGGTGCCATAGGTAACGTCCGCGGCATAGGCGAGCCGCCGCTGCTCGGTCGACAAGCCGGCGACGATGCAGCCGACCTCAAGACCAAGAAATTCATACACTTGTCCCATCCAGGCGGCGTCACGCTGGGCCAGATAGTCGTTCACGGTCACAACGTGAACGCCTTTTCCGGCCAAGGCATTCAAGTAGACCGCCAGCGTCGCGACGAGCGTCTTGCCCTCGCCGGTCTTCATTTCGGCGATCTGCCCGCCATGTAGGACCATGCCGCCGATCAGCTGGACGTCGAAATGACGCTGGCCCAGGGTCCTCTTGGCGGCCTCGCGAACCGTGGCGAAGGCCTCAGGCATCAAATCGTCGAGCGTTTCGCCCTGTTCTAACCGGTCTCGAAACATTGGTGTGCGGGCGCGCAAATCCTCGTCGGTCAGCGGCTCAAACTCGGGTTCGAGCGCGTTGATTTTCTCCGCCATGCGCGCATGCGCCTTGACGATCCGGTCGTTCGGGGTGCCCATAAATTGGCGGGCAAGCGCGGTGAGCATTGCGTGACCTCTAAGCGCGGAAAAGGCGGGAAAATGGTGCCCGGCTGACAGGCTTGACATAAGCGCCGGTTGCAGGCGTGTCAACGCGCGGCGCGGTCCCTTGTACCGATATGCGCAATATGCATGATGCGCTCGCTGGAGCGCCGGCGCGGCGGCCCCGCGACGACCGAGAGGATCCGGCTGATGTTATGGAGTTTTTTGCGCGCGGGCTTGGCCTGTGCGCTGGTCATTTCACCTCTGCACGTGGCGGCTCAGGAAATCCTGGAACCGCCGCCCGGCATGGTCGTGCCCGACGAGCCGGAGGCCGCGAAAGACCCCGCCGAGGAAGGCGACGTTGTCGTGGCCCGGATCGGCGACACGGAAATCCGCCTCACCCAAGTGATCGGCGATATGTACAGCCTGCCCGATCAGGAGCGGCAAAGCCGCGCTTTCGACGAGCTGTTTAACGAATTGCTGCAACACCGGATCGATCGCGCGATGGTTTTGCAGGCGGCGGTGGCGTCCGGCTTGCGGCAGCGACCCGATCATCATGAGCGCATGCGGCGGCTCGAGGAGCAGGTGTTGGCGGAGACCTTCATGGATAACATCGTCCGGTCCAAGATTACGCCGATGAGCCTCCAGGAACGCTACGACGTCTATGTCGAGGATGACGCCGGCCGCACCGAGTGGCGCGCCCGCCATATCCAGGCCGAGGACGAGGCGGCAGCGACCGCGATTAAGGCTCGTTTGGACGGCGGCGAGGAGTTTGAAGCGGTCGCGCTCAGCCTCGACTACCCAGGATCCGACAAAGGCGGTGACCTCGGTTTCTTCACCGACGGCTCGATGGTGCCGGTCATCGTCGAAACGGCCCGTGCGCTGGAAATCGGCGAAATCTCGGCGCCGTTTCAGAGCCAATTCGGCTGGCACGTGATCAAACTCGAAGAGACGCGGGTGACTGACCCGCTGCCAATCGAACGCGTGCGCGAGCAGCTGTTCAGCGAAATGAGCCAAGAGATCGTGGACGAGGTTCTGGTCGATTTGCGCGAGTCGATGCCGGTCGAACGGTTCAATCGCGACGGAACACCGGTGGAGGCCGCTGCCGGCGATGAAGAGGCCGCGCCGGCGGAATAACCACGTGGCGGGACAAGTTTCACCCTTAGCGCCGGGGCGCACGCCCGACCTGCCGCCAATCGATGGTGTCCGGCTCGGCGCATTGGCGTCGGGATTGCGCTATCGCGGGCGGACGGATCTGATGCTGGCGGAATTTGATCCGGGCACCAGGGTCGCGGGTGTCTTGACCAAGTCACTGACGGCCGCGGCGCCGATCGAGTGGTGCCGGGAGGCGCTATCCGGGGGACAAGCCCGCGGCCTGATCGTCAATTCGGGCAATGCAAATGCCTTTACCGGCTCCGCCGGCGTCGGCGCGGTCGCGAAAACCGTCGATGCCGCCGCCGCGTTGATCGGCTGTGAACGCGATCAAATCTTCGTCTCGTCGACCGGCGTGATCGGCGAACCCTTGCCGCAGGAGAAGATTGTCGAGTCGCTGCCAGGCCTGCGTGGCCGGATCTCGGCGGACGGGTGGGACGAAGCGGCGCGCGCCATCATGACGACGGATACCTTTCCGAAACTCGCCGCGCGCAGCGCCACGATCGACGGACGGTCCGTCAAGGTGAATGGCATCGCGAAAGGGTCCGGCATGATCGCGCCGGATATGGCGACCATGCTGGCCTATGTGGTGACCGATGCCACGCTGCCCGCGCCCCTGATGCAGGCGATGCTTAAGTCGAGCGTCGATCGGTCATTCAACGCCATCACGGTGGATAGTGATACGTCGACCAGCGACACCGTCCTGCTGTTCGCGACCGGCAAGGTCTCGGTCGAGCCGGTGCCGACCGAATTCAGTGATAGGCGCTTAAAGGGATTTCGCGCCGCGCTGGACGCGGTCTGCCTCGACCTCGCGCATCAAATCGTGCGAGACGGCGAAGGCGCGTCGAAGTTTGTTTCCATTAATGTAACTGGCGCGGCCAGCAAACGCGCGGCACGGCGCATCGGATTCGCCATCGCCAACTCGCCTTTGGTGAAGACCGCGATCGCGGGTGGCGACCCCAATTGGGGCCGTATCGTCATGGCGGTCGGCAAGGCCGGCGAAAAGGCTGACCGCGACAAGCTGCGCATCAAAATTGGCCAAACGCTGATCACGGAAGGCGGGATGGTCCGGCCCGACTATGACGAAGCGCCGGTGGCCGACTATATGCGGGGCCAAGACATTACGTTTGAGGTCGATGTCGGTGTTGGGCGCGGGCGCGCCACGGTGTGGACCTGCGATTTGACCCACGGCTATATCGAAATCAACGCCGATTACCGATCGTGAGCTTCGCCCCGATCGAAACCGATCGGTTGCTGCTCTCGCCCCCACGATCCGAGGATGCCGACGCGCTGTCCGCCGTTCTGAACGACCGCGAGGTCGCGCGGCACAGCCCGGGCCTGCCTCATCCCTATCCGCCCGCGGCCGTGCGCGACTGGTCGGAACGCACGCGCCGGCAGCTTCTTGCCGGCCACGAATTCGCCTTTGTACTTCGTGAACGGGATGTCGGGGCGCTGGTCGGCCTCGTCGAATTGGCGCTTGAGCCGCAACGGGCCATCGGCGAACTGGCGTATTGGATCGGCCGCGAATGGTGGGGTCGAGGTCTGGCGAGCGAAGCGGCGCGGCGCATGGTGGCGTTCGGCTTTGACACGCTTGGTCTCGCATCGATCTGGGGCGTGGCGGTCACGCAGAATCCGGCCAGTATTCGGGTCCTGGAAAATGCCGGCCTCGGGTTTGAGCGCGAAGGTCGCTATGACGGACGCCCGATCGTCATGCACCGCCTGGATCGCCCAAAATATCGCGTCGCGGCGCCGGAGCCCGCCGATCGCGTGGTGTATGTCGCCGCGGTGGCGCTGATCGATGACGATCGCCGCGTACTGCTCGCTCAACGACCGGAAGGCAAATCGATGGCGGGCTTGTGGGAATTTCCCGGCGGCAAGGTCGAACTGGGTGAACGCCCCGCCATTACACTCGCGCGCGAACTGTCCGAGGAACTGGGCGTGGAAATTAGTACGAACGACTTCGAACCATTCTCCATCGTATCGCATCGCTACGAAGCGTTTCAGCTCGTCATGCCGCTGATGACGTGTCGTCAATGGGCGGGCGAGCCGCATGGAAAAGAAGGCCAAGCACTTGTCTGGGCGAAGGTTCGTGAGCTAAAGGATTATCCGATGCCGGCGGCGGATAGGCCCCTGGTTTCAGATCTCGAGCGTCTACTTGCCGCCTGATCGCGGTGCGGCTTCACCGGCCGACTTCTCTACCGTTTCAAGCGCATCCGACAGTCTTTGCGCGGCACTGCCCGGCCGCAAAGGCGCCTGCTGGCTCGCATGCGGTTTCCAGCCCGTCAAGGTGACGAGCTGAAATGACGCGGCGATCCGCCCATCGTCTGTGGCGTGCCGCGCGCCATACAACTCGACCATGCGCTCCAAGACCTTCCGTGGAAGGGGCGCCTTGTTTCGGCTGACCAACGCGTTGCTCTCGCCCATACCCGTAATGTCGCGCAACAATGCGAGGGGGTCGGAATAGGTGACCGTCACTGTGTCGGCATCGACGACGGGCAGACCAAATCCGGCGCGCTGCAGCAACATGCCGGCATCCCGGACATCGACAAAGGGCGATATATGCGGACTTGCGCCGCCGGAGACTTCGAGCTCCGCGTCGGTCAATGCCGTGCGGAGTTCGTGCAGGGTTTCGACACCGAACAGTGTTGCCAGGAACAGGCCATCGGGCTTTAACGATCGGTGAATTTGCAGAAGCGTACCCGGCAAATCGTTGACCCAATGCAAGCTCAGGCCGCTGACGACTAAATCAAATATATTGGCGTCGAAGGGCAGCCGCTCCTCATCAAGAACAAGGCGGGCGCGGCCCGGTTTCGTTGACGCGCGGGCGACCATTGCCGCGCTGAGATCGGCCTGAGCCAGCCAACCAACTTTGTCGGTGGCGTCAAGCGCCCGACCGATCTCACCGCCGTGGCAGCCAAGATCGAGCGCACGTGCGAAGCGCCGCTCCGTGTCTTCGAGTCGATCCACCAGGCGATCAGCGACGTCGAGATAAAGAAAATTGTGCGCGGTGAGCCGTGCGGCGGCCCGGTCACGCCGCTGCCTTACAAGCGCGCGGTTAAAGACAATCATTGAGTCCGGCATAATTGCGCTAGGCTATCCGCCATGAGCACTGTTCGCCAGAGCCGCCAAGACAATGGGTGAGCCGATTGGTCAGCCCGTGCAGCGCGTGGGCGGTCGACTGCTGGATCTTTTGCTGCCGCCCCATTGCATGGCCTGCCGTGGGCCGGCCGATGCGCCCGGGCGTTTGTGTCCGGACTGTTGGGCCGACGTCGATTTCATCGCATCGCCGGTTTGTTCATGCTGTGGCTTGCCGCTCGACTACGATCTGGGACCGGAGGCGCTTTGTGGCCATTGCGCGGCGCACCCACCGGCATTTGATCAGGCGCGCGCCGTGATGCGGTACGGCGATGTGGCCCGGCGGCTTGTGGTCGGGTTCAAGCACAGCGACCGAACGCATTTGGCGCCGGCTCTGGCGACTTGGCTCGTGCGCGCCGGCGGCGGGATGATCGAG
>JANQOH010000013.1 GCA_028289725.1 Alphaproteobacteria bacterium | reverse complement strand
CGGTGAAGACGTCACTTTCGACGGCGCGACGGCGGAAACCATGATTGTGGCCGGCCGCCGCCTGACCGTGCGCGCGTCGACGGCTGAAAACGCGATTATGGCGGGCGGCGGTCTCTCCTTCGACGGCGCGATTACCGACGATCTGGTCGCCGCGGTCTGCCCCTTCTGCCCAATGACCAGCAATCGGCTTCATGTCCGTCAAGCGGCCACGATCGGCGACGACGCGCGGCTTGCGGCCGGCACGCTTGATGTGGATGGCACGATCGGCGGCGATCTCTACGCAGCCGCCAGTGAATTCACCTTGACCGGAAAGGTCACCGGAAACGTGTCGGTGCTGGCCGAGCGGATCGTCATTGATCCCGGCGCGCAGATCGGTGGCGATTTTTCCTATCGCAGCGCCAACGAACCGGAAATCGCCGCGGGCGCCGTGATTGATGGCGACATCGTGGAACTCGACGCACCGTGGCTCGACGAGGTGGACTTTGAAGGCGATGGCGGCGGTTTTTGGTCTTGGATCGTGATGGCGATCGCCCTGGTTGTCTTTGGCGCGGTGGTTCAGCTTGTCGCGCCTGGACTTGTCGCGGCCGCCGGCAAGCAAGCCCGCGAGCGCACCTGGTCGAGCCTTGGGATCGGCGTCGTAATCGCGGTCGCGACGCCGGTCACCGTCGGCTTACTCCTTGTTTCCATCGTCGGGGCGCCTCTGGGTGTTTTCGTCATCCCATTGTTCCTCGTGGTGCTTGGCTTCGCGCTGGCGACCATCGCGTCGGTCGTCGGTGACCGCTTTCGGCGCTTCACAGACAGTGCCCCGGACGCCGCAAACACCTGGGTGCGGCTCGCCTGGTTCGCCGCTGGCATGATCGCGATTGCGATCGTTGGCGCCGTCCCGTTCGTGGGCGGCTTGGTCATACTGGTCGCCATACTGATCGGCCTCGGCGCGGTTTGTCGCCAAATCGTCCGTTTGCTCCGTTCGCCGGCTACCGCGCCAAGCTAGGCGGCCAGCACAGGCCGCAGCGCACGCATCAATGCGAAATGCCAACCGCAAAGAATGCCGCGGCGGATTTGCTTCGCGTGTCGCCGGGATTCGAGAAAGGACTGGCGCGGATTTGTTTTGCGGAGAGAAGCGTCGTCGCCCGCGTGATCGAGGACCTTCGCCGCGCCGGACTCGATGTCCGGGGCCCGCCGGCGCAATAGCTTGCGGGCCGACGCCCACGAGTTCTCAAGTCAAACTCGCGCGCACGGCGTCCGACCGGTCCCAAAGGTTCGGCACGACGGGCGACGAGTAACCAGACACGAAGTCTTTGACCGCGCCGGTATCCGGCGCGAAGGTATGCCGCGCCACCGCGCCTATGTTCGCGCCGTAGACATGGATCGAAACCGACGGCTGATCCGGCATGTCATTGGCCACGACATGAATATCGCCAAGTGTCGGTGACACGGCGCTGACCTCGCCCGGCCGAAGCACGCCCTCGCCTGACGGCGTGAGCAAACCGTCCGCGCCCCGGTCGAACGTGGTCTCGCGCTCCGCGCCGCGCAATTGGCCGACCAGACCCCAGATCGTGTGATCATGTATGGGCGTTTTCTGGCCCGGCCCCCATACGAAACTCACCACCGAAAACCGCTCCAATGGATCGCAATACAGCAGATATTGTTGGAAGTGCTCGGCGTGCGGCTTGGCAAAGTCGTCGGGCAACCAGTCATCCTCGGACACGAGTTCGGCGAGCATCGCACGGCCCTCAGCAATCATGCGCGCCTCGTCGTCACCCGCGACGTTCGTCAGCCGGGTGATTTGTTGCACGAAGTTGCGCAATCGATCGAGGTTACCCGTCGCCATGCCGCTACGCCTTCCCACCGTTATCAACTTGCAATGCGCCTCCGGCCTCACAGGCCGTCGCGCTGCCTGATCGCTTCGACCACCGGCCGAAAATCGTAGCCGAGATATACCTCGCTCTGGAAGACCGAGTAGCTCGCGGCTTCCAAGGCGCGGTTGACCTCGCGCACCTTAATCGGCGGGACCTTTAAAGTGATGACATGCCCGAAGCTCATAAGCTGATTCCAGCTCATCACCTCGACACCGTCGGGCGGAAACTTCGCCCAAAACCCGGTTTCGCGCAGACGGTCGGTCATCTGCTCCAAGGTCAGTTGCTGCGTGTGTTTGAGAAATATGGTCACCAGCACGGTGTCCGCGTCTGGTTGTATGGCGCCTGGATCGATCTGGGTCATCGTTCGTCCTCCCTCGGGTTTGCCGACATTCGCTGCCGTCGGCCGCGCCCGGCCAACGCAACGAATAAGGCCGCCAAATAGCAGGCCCACGGCCACCAAACCTTGAGGTCGATTAAGGCGGAAGGTCGTTTCTCCATGCGGCGCGCGGCCATCCCGCCCGGATGCGTCGCGCCCAAAGGGTCTCGCGGTCGCAAAAATGCGACACTATAATCGCCGCGCGGCCAACGAGCCGGTAAAGGTACTTGCGCCATGAAACCCGGCTCGATCGTCGCCGCATGCCTTGCAGTTTTCGCAGGAATCCTGGGCTTCTGGGGGTTCCACACCGCCGGCGGCGGGTGCGCAGCCGATTGTCTCGTTCACTACCTCAACACGCTCTGGAAGACGCTCGCGCTGTTCGTCTTCCAAACCGAAATCCCAGAGGCGGCGAAAGACAATCTCAGTCTGGTCTTCGCCCGGATCTTGGCACCCGCGGCGACCGGCCTCGCGCTCTTCGAACTGATCTCGAGCCACCTCGCGCATATGTGGACGCTCGTCCGCTTGCGCAGTATGCGCCGGCATACGATCGTGATTGGCCATGGCCGCGTCGGCCGGTCTTTCGTTGAGGGCGCCGAATCCAGCGATGCCGTGGCGGTCATCGACCTCGCGGAACCCACCCGGATTTCGAACGGCACAAACAGAGCCATCACGTTTTTGCGTGGCGATGCGCGCGACGCGTCCGTTCTGAAAGCCGCGGCCGCCCGGTACGCCAGGCGCGTTTTCATCGTGGCGGGCGACGACGCGGTCAATCTGGAAATCCTGAGGACGCTTCTCGCCGTGCGGCCGCCGCGATGGTTCAAACCGGACGATCCGCTCGATGTCTTTGTCTGCATCGGACAACAATCACTTGTCCGGCAACTCGATCGGGAAGATCAATTCACGAGGCAGGCCAAAACGAAAGACAAGCGCGCCGCGACCATTACGCCCTTCGCGCCGGACCGCATCGCGGCACAACGTTTCATCGCGGAGCACCCGTTGGTGGACCTCGCCGACTTGCGGGCCCAACGGCGGCTCCATTTGGTGATCGTCGGTTGGTCGGACTTCAGCTTCGAAGTGCTTGAGCTCGTCGCGCGGCTCTCGCCTTATCGCAATTTCACGCCCCCCAAGATCGACCTGTTCGCGCACGATCCCGACGCGGTCAGGTCCCATTTGGAGGTCCTGCAGCCGGTCTTTCTGAGCGACGGCGCGGCGCCATTGATGGAATTGCATGTGCACGACCTCGATAAAGGAACCAGCACCCCGTCCACGGGACAAATGCGCGCGGTCGAACCCGATGGCCCCGCCTGTGTGACGGCGGTTCTTGTTTCGCTTCCGAGCGATGAAACGACCGTTGCGGTTGCCGTCGCCATTAGGGAGCGCAGCACGATCGACGGACGATGGCAGGGCCCGGTCTTTGCCAAACTTGGGTTCGATAGCGCCCTACTGGATTACTTGAACGAATTTGCCGCGCGAATAGACCACGCCGAAAAGATTATTCCGATCGGCGACATCAGCCATAGCTGCAAGTTGGAGGCCATTCGCGGCGCCCGAGAAGAAACCGCGAAGGCGTTGCATGAGGCCTATGTGACCCATAGACGCGGTCAAGATGGCGCTGCGGACGCCGAAGACGAGAATCTTCAACCCTGGTCGGATCTGCGCCAAACATACCGGATATCCAACCGGCGCGCCGCGGATCACATTCCGATCAAACTACACAGCGCCGGCTATGTCTTTGCGCTTGGAAAGAGCCTGCGCCTGCCCAAGGGCGATGATTTTGCGGCAAGTGCCGCCGAACTGGAGCATCTCGCGGCGCTTGAGCATCGATCCTGGGAGATCGGCCGCCGACTGGACGGCTGGAAACCCGGCGACAAACGCGATGACAAGCGCCGGATCAATCCCGCGCTCGGGATCGGTTACAGCGACCTGAGCGAGCCAATCAAAGAGCTGGACCGCGTCCAAGTGCGAACGATCGCGACAACGCTCTCCGAAAGAACAGATGGCGAAATCGCTTTGCGAGATTTTCCGATCGGCCTGATTGGCCACAATCGCGTTTCGGCGGACGAGAAGTCGCACATGGTCAAGGCCATCGAGGCTCATCTCACAGACCTCATCGCCGTGCATCCGAACCGGCATTTTTCGATCCTAACGCCGCTCGCGCCGGGGTCGGATACGATCTTGACCGAGCAAGCGCTCCGCATTCTCGCGGACGCGGACGTCCCGCACCGGCTGGTCGTCGTTCGGACCCTGCCCCGCGCCGTCATGCTGGAAGATTTCCTCGGCACACTGGCCCAAGGCGGCGAATGGCGGTCGGCGGCGCGGTCCGAAGATTCACCGTCCCAAGAGCCGATGACGCGCCTCGCCGATCACCTCGATGCCGTCATGGCAAAGGCGAGCCAAACCATCATCGCGGATTTAACTGCGACCGGAGGCGACTTGGGCGGCTGGGCATCGGACAAGACGCTTCGCCAAGATGCTTACCGGCGCGCCAACGCCTACATCGTGAAGCGCTGCCGCGCGATCATCGCCTTTAGGGATCCGGAGCGTCCATCACGCCCCGGCGGAACGGGCGAAGCCTTGGCGTGGGCGCGCGGCGAGGCGATTCCGAACGCATATGACGAGATTCCGGGCCTGCTGCAATCATCCAAGCTGGAGGTTGTCGAGTTGACCAATGCGGCGGCGCCGGACGCGTAAATGCGAAGGTTTGGTGGGGATATCGAACTAAGGAAAGGGAGGGCGTAATGACTAAAAATCCAAATTCTGAGGAACAGGATGGCGTCCACTGGATCGATATTTCCAGCTATTCTCAGACGCCCTTCGGGCGATTTTCCGACTTTGTACGGCGCTTCTTTTTCTTGATCTTAGTCATTAGCATACCAACCATTGCGGTCATTTATGGCGCCTTTTTGACGACTACGTTCGGTCTTTCCGACGACGCGTCGATTATTATCTTGATCGTTGCCTTCGCCATCGTCATGGGGACATTCATGATTTTTATGCGATCGGTCGATGATTGGGTTTCGGGCAGCACGGTGCTTGGCTCCGAACTCGCTTTCACCAAATCTGAGCTAAATCGAACGATTGCGGAATTGGAGAAGCCGCTTCGAGACGTCCTTGCCGCTGTTGCGCGATTTACGGCGAGCAAAGGAACCGTGACCCTCCCCGACTATCGGCGGCGCGAAAAAAGACTGGTGATTTTCTATCGCTTCATGATTGGGGTTGGGATGGTTGCCGCATACTTTATCTACGACTTCGTGACGAGTTTCGAAATGGGAGGGCTGGTCTACTTCATCGTCTCGACCATTACTTTTGCTGCGGGCCTCGCATTCGCCGGGGCGATGTACAACAAAGCGACAACCATCGGACGGCCCACGGTTGAACAGTTGCGGTCGTATGATCATCGCGATCCTGTCTTGTTGCTGCGGTCCTTCAAGGACGATGAATTGCGGGTCGGCCGGCGCTTCAGAACTTTGCCTTGGTCGGTGGACTACTACATCCGATTTGAACAAGCCGTGGCCGGTCGGCTTAGCCATGTCGGCCCGGTCATTGCGGTAAGCGCGCCGGGCGAGGAACTGCCACAGTTGGGCGCCGCGCGGGCGAAGCTTGAAGACGGCGAGTGGCAGGAAAAAGTCGCCGCGTGGATGTCCGAGTCCGCGATCACGGTCATGATCGCCGGGACGACGGAATGGATCCGCTGGGAACTCAATCAGGCCATCGAGCAAAGCCATTTGGATCGGCTGCTCATCGTGATTCCGCCACTCTTGCTGGGACCGCAGGCCAGTACGCTCAACGAACGTTGGGAGAATGTCCTTCGGCCCTTCGCGGGCACACCCTGGCAGGCCGCATTGAGTGCGGTTGACCCAAAAGAGACACTGCTCGTGCAACTTGAGCCCGAGGGCGGCGTGACGGCTTTTCGGTCCCCCAATCGGATGGTGCGCGATTATCAGCTCGCACTCACGCTCGGCATCTATCGCCGTCACTGTGCCGACCCGGCTTGAGACTCTTGGTTGACGCAAACGAATGCAGCCGGACCTCTTGCATTGGCTCGCGTTCGGCCATATTTCAGCCAAAGTTATGAACAATGTTGCGCCTGGCTCTGAACCGCCCCAGGGCAAACCGATATCGAGAATTGCGGCAAATGATGCGCGTTGACCACATGATCGCAGAGCAAATTGCGCGTGAAGCTAATTGTCCCAGCTTCGCTCATTGCGCATGCGCGCCCGCACCGATCAGCGCCGGGTTAGCCGAACCACGGCCGACATTCGGCGCACTTATGACGGCTGCCGCCGCGGCTTAGGCCGCACACACCGTCACCTCCCCACGCGCTTCGGCGCACACACATTTCCCAACACACCGCGTCCGCAAACACAATTGCGCGCGCTTGAAGATTGGGTTTCGTTACTATGTCGCCTGAGTCCTATCAGCTCCCGTCCACGCCGCCGGAAATCCCCGAAGACAATCGTATTCTCTATTACGATCGGGATCGCGCCGCGTTCCGTTATCTTTCCCATTTCTGGCCCAGTCCGTTTGCGCTGGACGGCGCATCCTGGCCGACGGTCGAGCATTACTATCAATGTCAAAAATCATTGGATCCGGATTATCAGGCGGCGATACGCGCGGCCGAAACGCCGGGACAAGCAAAGCGTCTCGCGGCGTCGCCCGATCGTCCCCGCCGTCATTCCAAGCAATCCTGGTTTCGCAAGACGGGCACGCTGCCGCGACCGGATTGGGACGATGTCAAATTGGACATCATGCGCCGCGCCGACCGCGCCAAGTACGCGCAGAACCCGGATCTCGCCGCTCTCTTGCGCGCGACCGGTAATGCGGAACTGATCGAGGATTCCCACAGCGAAACTTTTTGGGGCATCGGCGAAGACGGCGACGGCCCCAACTGGGCCGGCCGCGTCCTTATGGAAGTCCGCGCCGCGCTGGCGGGCCAATAGCGTTTCCGAACGTTCAACGCTCAATGAAGGACACAATTTCCCATGTCAAACCTCAAGAACATTCGAGATTTGGACGACGCGGCGCTGTCGCCCGAGGTTCGGGCAAGAGTCCAGGCCTTCGTAGACCGCGGGTATGATCGGAACCACTTGGCTGTGAATCGAGACGGCAAAGTTTTTTTCGACAAAGAGCTTGCCGAGAACGATGCTTTCAACGAAGTGTTCTACGGCCCGCTCGACCAAGACGAATAGCACCGAACCGTCGTCCGCTTGGACAAGCATCCGTCAGATGCAACTAGGCAGAATCCTCGCGCCAGACTTGCGGAGCTTGTCCCGTCCAGCGCTTGAATGCACGCGTGAAGTGAGCGGAATCGCTATAGCCGAGGCTTGTTGCAATCTCGGTAATCGATAGATCACTATTTATCAAAAGATCGAAGGCCCGCTTTTCGAGCGCGGCTTGAACCAGCTCCGAGAAGCGGGTTCCTCTCTGGCCAAGCTGGCGTTGTAAGCTCCGCGGGCTTAGGCCGAGTTTGGCCGCGGCCCAGTCGAGCGTCGGCAGTTTCTCAAGCAGTTCAAGGTCGATCAAGGCGGCGACCGACCCTTCGAAGTCTCCCGGCGCCGGTACCGACAAGGCACGGTCCAACTCGGACATGCTCAAGCCGTCGCAGACACTTTTCGGACGCCGCGCCGCAAGCAGTTGGCGGTCGAAAACCAGTCCGCCTGTGCCCTCATGAAACAGGACATCGGTGCCAAACAACTGCTCAAGCTCGCCGGACGCCGACACCGGCTGACCGGAGACCACCGCCAGATCCGGTCGCCAATCCGCCCCGAGGAATGAGCGGCAGATCGCCACCATGTGAAACAAGGCCAAGATTTCGTTCTGCTGACGACCTTCAATCGCGCTGTCCAGCGACTCGTAGGTCCAAATCGCGCGGCGCCCCTTGACACGCAGCACCAGCGCGGTCGCGCTTTGCAGCATGTAGGCCAAGCTGCTGTTGGCGCGCCTCAAACCGTCGAGCAAGGTTGGCGCCATCGCCACCCACCGGCCGTATGTGCCGAGATTGTCCATGGTGACCATTTGACCGAGGCGCGCGCCGAACAGTTCGTCCTTAAGCTCACGCCCGGAAAGCAACAGAAGCCCAAAATGGTCGCGCAGCGGCACCAGCGCATCGGGGCTGTGCTGGATCATCAAGGGCAGATCCGCGCGCTGAAACACGCGTTCGGGCGAACCACCCGACTCGGCGATGACATCGACGATATGCGCGAGCGTGCTCGCCCGTGTGAAGCCGCGATGACCCATTTGCCTTTTCCCGCCGGAACGCCCTCTCACCCGTCGTGTCTTGGCATGTCCCCGCCGGCAGCCTGTGCTCGGATAGGGAGCATAATCGCCAGAAGTTGGAGGAAAAGCGATAATGTGTATCGGGACAGCCAATACAGCCTTGCCGAGACGCCGGCTGCTGCAGTTGCTGGGCGCAGCGGGTTTGTCCGCGACCGCTTTGAAATATGTCCGCCACGCCGAAGCCGGAAGCATGAGCTTTCTCGACCGTGACGAGTTCATTGGTGGGCTCGAGCGCCTGCTGCGGAACACAAGAAGCACGGAGTTGGAAGAGTTCAAATTTTTCCATTTGCATAACACTGATATGCCATGGAAGGATTTGGGCATGGGCGCCAAACACGGTCAGGCCGTGACCTTTCTGGTCGGCGGTCGGATTTGGTTGTCGCGCGAACATGATCTTTGGGTTGAGCCAGGCGTCGCCTTCCATGTGCGCAGCGCCGGCCGCAAGCCCATGTACAACACCATGGTCAACAACGGCACCATGTTCGCCGCACATGACGGCAAGATCGAGATCGCCCGTTCGCTCGCCGAGTGGATCAGCGAGGACGGTGACTTGTGGACGCCGCCGGAACCGTATCAGCAAGCCGACGCGGAAATTTACGGCGTCGCGCTGAAATGGAAAGGCGATGCCGAGGCCGGCATTCGCAGCCTTCTCGCCGGCGGCGACGTCGGCGGCGTACTTGGTGAAGAAAGATCACGCCTCGCCGGTTCGCAACCGCTTCCGGCCGGCTGGCACAACCATTTCAATGCCGGCGGCGATGACGTCATTTTCCGCAGCGGCGGGCCGGGGCAGATCACCTGCCAGTCCCACAAGACCGGCGGCCTGCTGCGTCATCCGGCCGACATGCCGCTCGCGCCCAATACCCGGCTGCGTTGGAAATGGATGGTCGAGGAACTGCCCTCGCAATTGCCTGAGGACCAGCTCGCCGGGCACGACTACCTGTCGGTCGGCGTGGAGTTCGACGACGGCCAGGATCTCACCTACTTTTGGAGCAGCAATCTACCGCCGGGGACAACCTTCCGCTGCCCCATCCCGCGCTGGAACGAAATCGAGACCCACATGGTCATTCGCACCGGCTACGAGGGCCTCGGACAGTGGGTGAACGAGGATCGCGACGTTTTCGCCGACTACCACACACACGTCGCGGGACCCGCGCAAAATATCGTGCGCGTCTGGCTGCTGGCGGTGACCATTTTCCAACGCCGCCATGCAGCCTGCCGCTACGCCGGGATCAGTCTCCACAGCCCGGCCAAAGAGCTGGTCATTCTCTGATCATCGCTCCCCCGCCGGCATGCCGCCCCGCTCCCCCCCCCCTCGCGGGGCGGCAATCCCTCGTTTCGAACCATACAGATGTCATCACGATGCCGCCGAGCGAACTGTAGGAGCAAGCCAGGTTCGCTCTCGAATAGGTCCGGTCAACGCGCGTTACAATCCAAGCGGCCGTCGTTGTCTCAGGGCCGAATTTCCCAATATTCCGACCCGTTATGATCGGCGCGCCGAAGCCCGGACCGTCCTCCCGGTGCCTGCCGCGTGCGAAATAGGTTGGATATGTCGGTCAAAACCGAGGCGTTCTCACCGTAGTAAGAGTGACCCAGGAAGCTGGTGTCGACCAAAGACGCGTCGACCGTGTCCATACCATCGACGATCACGATGCCATCGGCGGCGTCGCCGGCGCGCGGATAGCCGCCGGCGGCATTCTTCGACAACCTCAGCGCTTCGTCATTGTTTGATGTGTATAGCGTGATGCGCTCTCCGGTCGGAAGAATGCGGCTGGCGAGGTCGGCGAACACCTCCGCGTCGATGTCGGGCGCGGTCAAGACGATCTGATTAAACCGCGGCATCTGATTTTGCGCGGCGGTATGCGCCATGCGGTCCAGCGCCCGAACCAAGGGCCGATTTCCCATACTGTGCGCGATCAGATGGATCGTGCGCGCACCTGAGTCCTCCGCCAAATCGGACAGAAACCGCCGAAGCTGCGGCACCGACCACTCCGCGTTATTGACGTCCGCCAGATACGCGGTCGGATCACCGGCCGACGGCCAGCTATAGACGATCGGCGCACCCTGAAAATGGAGATCGTAGGCGAGCTGCGCGGTTCGTCGCGCCGCCTCGTCGAAGCTCACATTGAACCCGTGCACGAAGACGAAAGCGTCGCGCGCGCCCGATTTGCCGAGCTGATCTTGGAGCGACGCGAAGAAATCGGCGCGCGATCCCGGCATGACGGACCGAAGCACGATGTGGTCTTCGACATCATCGCGGAATTCGAACCGCCACCATTTTGGGGTTTCGAAGGCCCCAAGCCGATGATCCGCCGGGATCGTCACCAAGACGGTTCCGTAGGAAACTTCACCCCGTCCTATCCCATAGTAATCGGCCGGTTCCGACGAACCCGTCGGCTGCCGATCCGTGGCATACCAAACCTTAACGACGGAAAACCCGGCGGGTTCCACGCCGTCGGGCGGGAGGACGCTGCCGTCTCGCGGAACGTAATCATGGTTCGCAATACAAGCCGCGAGCAGGAACGGCAACGCGGCTAAAATCGCGGCCCATCGGCATGAAAACTGGGTCAAAGCAGCACCCCAATTGGCCTTGTTCATGGTCCCACGCGACCCTTTCGCGCAATCGCCATACGGCAATAGGCACCGGATTATCCAATCAATGGTGGCGAATGTGTGGCGCGGCGACTGAGGGCTCGATTTGCGCCGGCGCCGCCTTCTTATCCAAGAAACGATCCGTAACAGGCCAAATTGGATGCTGATGCGCCGCGCGTCCCGTATATCCCATCCGAGGATTGCCGGAACCGCACCATCTCGGTGCGGCGTCCGGATATGGAGGGAGATGGTAAGGATGGGGCTCATGCATGATGGCGGACCTGACCGTTGGGCTTTGTTCCCCTGGTTCGAGGAACACGGCACGGATCATGTTTACCCAGACGATTTGGCCGACTTGCGTGATCTATCGCCCTACGGCCGCGTGTTTCGGCACTATGCGGACGATCCGCCGTACGCCGTCCTTGGCTACGCGGGGCAAAAATTTCGCGTGCGCCCCGATCTGGTCACGCCCATTACATCCGCCCACGGCGCAATCCTCGACGTTGGCGCGACCGTCCAAGTGATCGCCGACGGATCGCCGGCGAGAATTCTCGAAGTCGCCTGGCACCATGAAAAACAGGCACCGTTCTACCAGCTGCGGGTGAATGGGCGGAAAAAGAGCAAGCGCTATTGGCCGGACGATATCGAACCGGCGAATTCTTGAACTCCCGTCCGAACGCCGACCGCGCCCGACAATTCACCTGAGAACCGCCCCCACTATCGGACAATAAACGCATCGCCATCAGATGACCGTGTGTTACCCGAAGCAGACATTGCTGATTGTGTTCCGTCACAACAGACACTCGACGCAATGAGAATGCTCGTGAGAATGGACAGGCGGAGGGGTGCTTCGTGTGGGGGCTTTACAAGAGTAGTCCCATGGCTCAGCGTCTGACCCAAGACCTGGACCGCGTGTTCAAGAAGCGGCAAAGGTTACGTCAGACCCGTACCTTTGCAAAAGGATTTAGTCATGGGATTAACACGATCAAGGGGTTCGTCTTTCGATTCACAGACCTTGATCAATGAACTGCATGCCGGAACGGTTCGTGTCGCTAATACGCCAAGAATATTTGGTGGCCGGACGGACAAAGTTACAAAAATCTATTCCCGATGAATAAAATTAGCTTAGCAACATTCTTGATCTACTCCGCGGCATCGACCGTCACGGCAAGCGCAGCTTCGGCCACCGGTGCTGGAAAAGGCGAATGGGTCATGTACGCCCAGGAAGCGAATGGCGACGCTCATTTTTATGATCCTTCGCGCGTGGAAGAGATCGATTCTTTGCGTCGTGTTTGGAATGGCGTCCGGTACAAAACCTCGGTCATGGGTGCGGCCAGTTTTCTAAGCCTGTTGGAAATTGACTGCACCGAGCGAACAGAAAAAATGCTGCAGAGCACGTTTTTCACGGACAGAAACTGGGAAAAACCCGCCATGGCTACGGATATGGCGGAAAAGCCGAAGCGTCAAATCGAGGTGGGTTCCGTGACGGAGCAGCTGACTGAAGTTTTGTGCGATTGATCGCGAGTTCGATCGACAAGACCTTTGAACGTCCAAAAAAAAGTGCCCGCGATACCGAGGGTACGCGGGCACGTCTATCGAGAGGTTTACCTCAAGTTTTGAGGTTTATTTCATGCTTTCCGCGGTGACTTGGTAAATCTCACCGGCATCCGTTGCGACGTAGAGCGCGTTATCCGGCCCCATGACCAAGCCACGGAACCGCTTCGAAAAGCCGAGAGGCATCCGCGTGATTCCGTTGATCCCCAAACCATCGGGGGTGATGCTGATCATGTCGATCCGTGAGCCGCCCGGCGTGTCGCCAAAGCCAATACCCATGATGCCGACCGCCAAACGGCCCTCGTAAATGCCCCAATTGCTGCCTTTCAGGAAAGCGGCGGAACCGGTGCCTTGCGAGAAGCCGTTATTGTTCCACGTTGCCGGCATCAGATCATCGAAGCGCGTGTCGCTCATCGGGGTATAGGCAGCCCGCAGCGCCGGATCCATACCGTCCATCTGATTTGGCTCGTAGCCGCAATACTCATCCGGGCAGTCGCCGCGACCCCCTCTGTTCTCCGCGGGGTCCCAACCGGCATTGCCACCGTTCACAAGAGCGGTGATCTCATCGTTGTGCCACGGGCCATGTTCGGCCGTGAACGCTTTGCCGTCGCTCGGGCGGAAGTCGATGCCTTGGACGTTTCTATGACCGTAGGTGTAGATGCGCTTGTCGAAGCCTTCCGGGGGATTGTTGTCCGGATGCGCATTCCCGTCGCTATCGATGCGCAGCACTTTGCCGCACAAGAGCTGACCGTCCTGTGGGCAGATACCGCGGTGGCGGTCACCGCCTGCAACCCACAGATAGCCGCCCGGGCCGATGCGGAGCCGACCGCCGTTATGGGCGCCCGGACCACCGAAAGGCTGGTCGGATTCGAACGGCTTGTACTGAATATCCGTCACGATGTCGGTCCGGTCGGAGACGCTCATGAGGTCGTCGCTGACCTTGAACCGCATGACGATGTTGCCGTCGCATTTTTCGAAGTTCGTCTTGCAGCCATCGCCGTGATACTTGGTCGACGTCGAATAGACAAAAAGGGTCCGGTTCTGCGCGAAGTGCCGGTCCGCGACCACGCCAAGCATGCCGGCTTGTCCATCGCAGAAAAGGTCACTGCCGCTGTCGGCGTAGCCCGAGCTGTCCTTCATTCCGTACAAGGCATGCACGGTTCCATCTGTCGTTCTGACTGAGAGACCTTTGCATTTTTCGGTGAAGAACATTGTGCCGTCCGGCAAGAAAGCCATGTCCCAAGGATTCTCGAGACCTTGCAGGACAACGTTTGATGAGATCTTGGGCACGTCCATGCCTTGATCTGCCTGTGCAGCAAACGGCAATCCGAGAATCAAGGCGCCGGCCATGACTCCCGAAAAGACGCTACTTGAAAATTTTTTCATGATTTCCTCGCTAATCAACTTCGTATTTGGCGTCTTCCAAATACGCGGCCAAATTTTCGATCTCCTCATCCGACAATGGCTTCGCCATCATGATCATCAGCGCGGAGTTCGGCCCTTGTTTGATGCCTTCTCTGTAAGCTTCCAGTTTGGCCGTCGTATAGGAAACTTCGTTGCCAGAAATCTTTGGATAACTGGCAGCGCCTTTCCCGGCCTGTCCGTGGCAAGAAACGCAAGATTCATTGTATCTGCTTTCCCCTAACGCCTTGTCGGCGCCGAACCCTTGCTCAGGGAAAATCAGCACCGACAAAGGAATCAAAATGCTGGGAAATCGATACAAGGCCCCCTCCCGTCCCCACGCGGACCGCCAAGGCCGGGAAAGTGAAAGATCGAAACCAATGAGTCAAGACGACCTCAAAGCTCATATTGATTATCGAGGCAATGTTTCTAAATCGCCTCACTTAACCGCTCGTCGTTTTGCAGTCTTAGTCTTTTTCACGGAGTATTTGAGGCCGAGTGAGTAGAGCGATGACGAAATTGCCATCCAATTAGTTGCCAATCTAAAAAATGTGATGAGTAGAGTTGGCTGATATCGAATTGAGTTCGGTTTATATCAACCAAAATGGATAATAATATCCAGTGGAATTGGGTATTGGGGCTAAGGCTGCAACAATATCGGCTGGGATTGAACCGCGTGGCGCGTGGGCGGAATTTGCTGGATGCAGTCGTCATGACGTCACGGAAGCCCGTCATAGCTCATCACCCGTGGATTTAATGCAAAGCACGGGTGATGGGCAGACCGCTCCTGGCCATGTTTCACCTGGCGCGGAGCCATTCGGCAATATCCGGAGCTATGCGAAGACCGGACATTTTGCCAACGCGAGCAGGCTTTAGCCTCATCAACGGACATCGCCGGGCAGCCTCGATCACTTCTGGATCTGACCCAACCGGACGTCTTGGTGTGAAAACCAAATCGCCCTCAGCGCGACCGGATGTAGATCGCCGAAAATTCTATGCGATCAGCCGAATTATTTTGCAATCAAACGCCCTGCTTGTTCGTTCTCTGTACCGGGCAGGCTGCGCTGTGCGGTCTGCCAGATGGCAACTGAGCTTGCATCGGATTGGACCGAACAATTGGCTTCGTGAATCGGGTTCTTGGGAACGCGCGCGGCCATAGAAATGAGAATCGGGGGGTTAACGCCTTGAATTGCTTAATGTGCCCCGTTGCCCCGCATGTCGATGCGAGGTCGATCCGGATTGCAAACAACACGTCACACGTCGCCACGGACAGGCGGAGATGCCCTGCCGGTCCCTTCTGAAGCCCGTCGCACAACTCGATCAAGGAGATTATCCATGCGCCGCATCCTACTCATCTGCCTCACCGCATGCTTCATGGGCAATGCTCAGCTTGCCTTGTCCGCGGATCAGAAACCTGAAGTTCTAGGAATCCTCTTCTACGCGGATTGGTGCGGCAGCTGTAAGATCTTGGACCCCGAGATCGAAAAAGCCCGCGGCAAGTCCGATCTGGACAACGACGCCATTCTCTTTGTCCGCCTGGACCTTACGGATGCCACCCGACGCCACCAATCGGAACTGATGGCCCATGCGCTTGGTGTGGGCGATTTCTACCAAGAGAACGGTGGCGCGACCGGGTTCATGCTGCTGGTCGATGCCGAGACAAAGGAAGTCATCTCAAAGCTGACAAAATCGATGGACTCAGCGGATATTACCGTCGAGATCCATGATGCCATCGCGAAAGCGGCAAGCTAGGTAACCTCCGGTTCGGTGGAATGCTGAATGGAGACAAATCGATCGCACGCGAGAGCATAGAGTGTTTTGGGTGAACATCTCTGCGCGCCAAACACTCCAAGAACATCGGGTGGCTCTCAGCTCAATCGTACGTGGCATGCGGCCGTTCCTGACGTGAGTCGGAACGGCCGCTTCCATCGAACGGTGACGACCCCGACCACGGACCTCAAAGGGGCGACGAAACAGGTCTTGGTCAGACCGTTCGCTCATCCCGCGATTGGGTCATCGGTCACGGAGCAAGCGTTCAGTCAATCGTGATGCTTCCCGAGAAGGTGAATTTGCCGGAGAAGCTCGGCAGTGTTTCGAACACAATCCCGCCATTGCCGGAGGCGTTCGCGTATTTGCCGCTTCCCCCATTCGCGGTCCATTGGACCTGTTCGCCCGGGTGACGCACATAGCTGAGGATGAGGTAGTCCTCTTCGGCGTCGGTTAGGATCATGGCGCCATACGCACCGGTACGCTGGATGTACTCGATATCGTCCCTCTTGGCGGAGTGAAACACAGCATCGAAGTCGATAATCGCGTGCATGACGGGGCTACTCGCGTCGTCCGCCACGAAAATGCCCATGCCCTCCACGACACCCTTGAAGTGAGAGTCGGTTTCTTCGTCCTGGATGTCGGTGAAAGTGAGATAGGTGGTGCCGGACATATCGATTTCCGCGGCCAACACGGACGCGGTGAACGAGGTTGCGAAAGCGACCGCCGCCAGGGTCGCCGAGGCCGAGATCATCATGTGCATCGAAACTCTCCCTGATAAATGGTTCGCAAACGGCACGGCCGATCACACGGCCTTTGCCGTTGCCGTTTAATGGGGGCGGACTGAAAATCACCGCAAATTTTATTGTTGTTTTCGGTGCCCATTGTTGTTCGCCAAAAGCGTCTCGAGGGCACTTCGAAACGGCCAAAAGTTTATCACAGAGGTGTTTTTCGACCAAAGGCGGCTAGGATCTCATGGGCCTGACCCATGGCGGGCAATTTGATTATCTTGGTTTGATGCCCTGTTTGGCACCGCGTGGGCGGTGTTGCGCGCTAGCATCCCCAACCCAAGCCGCCGGAATGAAGAACTTGGGGTGACCCGTTATGGCACGTGCTCAACCGTTCACACTCATGGGGCGCATTGGCGTCCTGTTGGCCCTCGTTGCCACCGGCGGATGCGAGGCAATCGTCGACAATGCGGTCGAGACTTTTTTGCTTGCCGACGACCGGAACCGCCCGGCCGTGTACAGCGTCCGCACGAGCCGGGACGCGACGGTGACCACGCGCGACGGCGTGGTTCTTTCAGCCGACCTGCACCTCCCGGTGGAGCGAGAGAAAGCACCGACTATCCTTGTGCGGATTCCCATGACCGACACGTTCTTCAACCGGTTTCGCTCCGATGCGATCGGGCGTTTCTGGGCACGGCGTGGCTATGCTGTCGTCGTTCAGGGCACGCGGGGGCGGTACCGATCGGGCGGCGTTTTCACCCCCTTGATCCACGAACGGTCGGACGGCATCGACACCTTGCGGTGGCTCGTCGAGCAGCCATGGTACGACGGCCGCCTCGCGACATGGGGCGGGTCCGCTTTCGGCCACACCCAGTGGGCGATCGCCGACCAGACGGATCCCGAACTCGATGCGATGTTCGTGCAAATCGCCAGCACCCGTTTCCGCGACATGTTCTATCAAGGTGGCGCGTTTTCGCTGGAGAGCGCGCTCTACTGGGCCATCCGGAGCCGCGGACAGGAAGATCGCGAGGTCGATATCGATGACCTCGAACGCGGGGCGCGAACGCTGCCGCTGAGCCGGGCCGACGACGAGGCAATCGGCGACACAAACTTCTTCAACGACTGGCTCACCCGCGCCGACGATGAGGAATATTGGCGACCGGTGGATGGCGAAGCGCGCCCCGCAAGCGCCCGGGCGCCCGTGCTGCTGATGGCGGGATGGTTCGATCCCTTTTTGCCCGGGCAGCTCGATGATTTCACCGAGCTCATAACCAACCCCCATCCGCGCGTCGCACAGGAAACCCGCCTGATCATCGGTCCGTGGGGTCACGCGACCGAATTCCCACTCCCGGGTGGCGGTGATGCCGTGCCCTATCGCACCGCAAGCGTCATCGAGGCCGTTCCCTGGTTCGATGCGCAACTCGGCGAACAGGTTGTCGACCCTGGCCCGAAGGTTCGGCTTTTTGTCATGGGCCGCGATGAGTGGCGCGCCGAGCGTTCGTGGCCGCTCGCGCGGGCCGTACCGACCCGGTTTTACCTACGCGGCGGCGGCGACGCGAACGCCCGTTCGGGGGACGGGGTGC
>JANQOH010000010.1 GCA_028289725.1 Alphaproteobacteria bacterium | reverse complement strand
TTTGAGGCGCCGCCACCGGCGACACGAGCTGAGGTGCGAAGCCACGCCTCAGAACCTGCGCCGGCGGCATTTCGACCGACGGCGCCACAATCACCGATCTCCATCGAACCGACGACAGCGCTCATCGATGACGCACGCGCCCTTGCAGCGCGCGCCGAGAGCGTCGAAGCACTGGCCCAAGCCGTCGCCGCGTTTGACGGCTGCGCCCTCAAGAAAACCGCGTCGCATACCGTGTTCGCCGACGGCAACCCGGCGGCGGATCTCATGTTCATCGGCGAAGCACCGGGCGCGGAAGAGGACAGACGTGGACTGCCGTTCGTCGGCGCTGCGGGTCAACTTCTCGATCGCATGCTGCAGGCGATCGACCGTGACCGGTCAACCGCGTACATATCCAACATCTTGTTTTGGCGGCCGCCTGGGAACCGCAATCCCTCGCGCGACGAAATCGCCTTGTGTAGACCGTTTGTTGATCGGCACATCGCATTAGTGAAGCCGCGCGTGTTGGTTTGCGTGGGCGGCATCTCGGCCAAAACGTTGCTGAACAAAACCGAAGGCATCACGCGATTGCGCGGACGGTGGTTCGCTGTGCAAGCGGAAGGCATGCCCGAACCGGTCCGAACCATGGCAACGTTTCATCCCGCATACCTGTTGCGGCAACCGTCGCAAAAGCGCCAAGCCTGGCGTGATTTACTCGCAATCCGAAACGAGTTGAGCAAAAACGAAGGTCATTCCGGATAGTCATCAGCGCTAACTGATTTTTGACGTTTCTATCGGATGCTCAATTTGTCTTGCTAACAGTCTGATTTAACGGGCTTCAAATTTTGCCCGTTTGCGCAATGACTTGTCCGCTTGTGTAAATTGTTGATTAAACCGGCAATTTTACGTATAAGTAGCGCCATATTTTAATCGCATTTTAGACAAATTTCGGAACAAGTTCAGATGAATTGTGTTGGGTTAAAGTATCAGTGTTTGTTGGCGGGGCTAATTATTGGCTTTTCCGCGATCACTGGCGCTCGGGCGGCTGACGATGTTGCCACCGAACCGTCGGCTATACCTGCTATTGCAGCAATGGAAGTTGCCGATCTGGCTATTCCACTTGGCCGCGCCGGAAAAATTTCCGGCAATCTGAGCCGCGCGGACATCAATCGTTATCGCGAAATTTTCGATCTACAAAATGATCAGGAATGGGAAGCGGCGGATCGTGTCATTGCCAACCTGACGAACCGTGTCTTGGTCGGTCATGTGCTTCAGCAACGGTATTTGCATCCGACTGGATACGAGACGACATATAAGGAGCTGTTCGACTGGCTCCAAAGTTACGGCGACCACCCTGACGCGACGCGGATTTACCGCTTGGCGCTTAAGAAGCAGCCCGAGGGCACGACGGCGCCGGCGGAACCTAAGAATGCGTATCTGCGGGGCAATGGTGAATTTGGCTATGCGGCCGCGCCGCCTTTGCCGACGCTGGACCTGACCGAAGATCAACGGACTCTGGTCAATGAGCGCCTGGCGGAAATACGCGCCCTGGTCGGTAAAGGCGAGGCCGACGCCGCACGCGCGCTCTTGTCGACCGCCGAACTTCGCGACTGGCTGTCCGCCGCGGAATATGACGCCATGCGGGTACGCGTCGCCCGCGCCTACTTTGTCCTCGGCAACGACCAGGAAGCCTTGCGCATCGCGGAACGCGCGACCAAGCGGTCGAGCGATTTGGTCCCCGAGAGCCTTTGGACCGCCGGACTGGCCGCCTGGCGCCTGGGCGATATCGAACGGGCGTCCGGTCACTTTGAAGCGCTCGCCAAGGCCGAGTACGCGGCGGACGATTTGGTCGCCGGCGGCGCCTATTGGGCGGCGCGCGCGAATGGCGTTTTACGAAATCCGATGGTGATCAACGACATGCTGCGCGTTGCGGCGAATTACCCGCGCACTATGTACGGCATGCTCGCGCTGCGTTCGCTGTTCGACAAGCCGGACTTCAAGTGGGACCAGCCGCGTATGAGCAAATCGATGGCGCAGTCGCTCATGCGTACACCAGCGGTGCAACGCGCGGTCGTGCTGAACGAAGTTGGCCTCAAAGCGCGCGCCGAGAACGAATTGCGGACGCTGTATCCGCGTGTCGCGCCGGAAGCTGCGCCGGCTCTGCTGATGGTGGCCGAAGAGCTGTCGCTGGCGGGT
>JANQOH010000488.1 GCA_028289725.1 Alphaproteobacteria bacterium | reverse complement strand
CGCATTCTGCCGCTCGACAAAGTCGACCCGGCGGCCGTACCGTATTTTTCGATGGTGCTTGTGCACCGGCGCGGCGAGGCGTGGCGATGAACGATCCCGCAATCATTGTGCTCGGCGAAAGCGGTCTCGCGGTCGCGCAGCGAATCGCGGCGAGTTTGCCCGGTGCGGTCATTCACGGACGCGCACCGCGCGTGCCGGGTACAGCGGTTTCATTCGACAGCGCAGCCGCGCATCTGCGCGCCCTCTTCGAAAAAGGTACGCCGATCATTGGTGTTTGCGCGGCCGGGGTTCTAATCCGGTGCCTCTCGCCTGTCTTGGAAGCGAAGCACGACGAGCCGCCGGTTCTGGCGGTGGCCGAAGATGGCAGCGCCGTCGTTCCCTTGCTCGGCGGTCACCAAGGCGCCAACCGGCTCGCGAAAATAGTCGGGGAAGCGCTCGATACGACCGCCGCGATCACCACAGCCAGCGATGTCCGTTTTGGCGTCGCCCTCGACGATCCGCCGCCAGGCTGGCGTTTGGCCAATCCACACGATGCCAAGCCGTTTGTCGCCGCCCTGCTCGCTGGTGCGGCTGTCCGGCTCGACGGCATGGCCTCGTGGCTATCCGACTCCGCATTGGATTTTTCCGACGAGGCCGACCTCGTCCTTCGCGTCACCGACAACGCAAACAATGGCAATACACAAACGCTCGTTTATCACCCGGCCGTGCTGGCGCTCGGCATTGGGTGCGAGCGGGGCACGAGTGCTGACGAAACCGTTGCACTTGCTCGCCAATGCCTCGCCGATGCCGGCCTGGCGGAAGGCGCCGTGGCGTGCGTGGTCTCGATCGACCTAAAGGCTGACGAGCCGGCCGTTCACGCGGTAGCCGACGCGTTCGGTGTACCCGCGCGGTTTTTTCCGGCCGCTCGGTTGGAACAGGAAACACCGCGTCTCGCGACGCCGTCCGAGGCCGTGTTTCGGGAGGTCGGTTGCCACGGGGTCGCGGAGGGCGCGGCTCTGGCAGTCGTCGGGGCAAACGGAACGCTCGCGGTGTCAAAGCGCAAGAGCAAGCGGGCGACGTGCGCTGTCGCGCGCGCGCCGGCGCCGATTGACCAAAACCAGATTGGCAAGCCCCAAGGCCGGCTCGCGGTGATTGGGATTGGCCCTGGCGATGCCGCGTGGCGCACGCCGGAAGCCGATCGTCTGATCGCAAGGTCCGAGCACTTAGTCGGCTATGGGCTTTACATCGATCTCCTGGGCGCGGCGGCGGACGGCAAGCAGCGGCACGCTTATGCACTAGGTGAGGAGGAAACGCGGGTGCGCGCGGCGCTCGACCTTGCGAGCGAAGGTCAGAACGTGGCTTTGGTTTGTTCGGGCGATGCCGGCATTTACGCCATGGCGAGTTTGGTATTCGAGCTAATCGACACCGAGAAGCGTGCCGAATGTCGTCGCATCCGGATTGACGTTGCGCCCGGAATCTCCGCGTTACAGGCGGCGGCCGCACGGATCGGCGCGCCGCTCGGCCATGATTTCTGCGCGATCTCCCTCTCCGATTTGCTCACGCCTTGGCCCGTTATCCAAGGTCGGATCGATGCCGCCGCGCGCGGCGATTTCGTTGTCGCGTTCTACAATCCGGTCTCGCGCCGGCGGACCACACAACTCGCTTGGGCAAAGGAAAAATTGCTAGGCTACCGACCTGGCGACACGCCGGTCGTGCTCGCACGCAATCTCGGCCGGGATGGCGAGACTGTTGAAACAGTGACGTTGCGAGACCTTGATGTCGCGATGGTCGATATGCTGACACTGGTGATCGTTGGGTCACGTGAATCGCGATCCATCGCGCTCGGCGACGGCACGGAGCGCGTCTATACGCCGCGGGGTTACAACGCAAAACGCGACGAACAAGAGGATTTGGCGTCGTGACGGTGCACTTTATTGGCGCGGGCCCGGGTGCGGCGGATTTGATCACCGTGCGCGGCCGCGATTTGATCGCGGCCTGCCCGGTCTGTCTCTACGCCGGATCGTTGGTGCCCCAAGCCGTGATTGCATGCGCGCCACCAGGTGCCCGCGTCATCGATACCGCGCCCATGACGCTCGACGCGATCATCGATGAAATGCGCGCGGCGGAGGAACGCGGCGAGGATGTCGCGCGCGTTCATTCCGGTGACCCGTCGCTCTATGGCGCGATTGGCGAGCAAATGCGGCGGCTCGATGCGCTTGGCATCGCCTTTGACATCACCCCCGGCGTCCCAGCATTCGCGGCCGCCGCAGCCAGCTTGCGCAGCGAGCTGACTCTGCCTGGCATCAGCCAAACCGTGGTCCTGACGCGCACGGCCATGAAAGCCTCCGACATGCCGTCCGGCGAAGAGCTCGAAAAACTCGGCGCGTCCGGCGCCACGCTGGCGATACATCTGTCGATCCGCAATTTGCGCGCGGTGACCGCGGCGCTGACCCCGCATTACGGAGAGGATTGCCCGGTCGCCGTTGTCTACCGTGCAAGCTGGCCGGACGAGAAAGTGTTGCGCGGCACCTTGCAGGATATTCGCGAGAAGGTGCGTGCAGCGAAAATTACCCGCACGGCGCTGATTCTGGTTGGCCGCGTACTTGATGCGGAAGGCTTTGATGACAGCTCACTCTATGATCCAAGCCATGCCCATGTGCTGCGGCCTGTGCGCCAAGGCTGAAACGCTTCGAAGCGTCAATTAGTCGACTAGCAATTTTCGTCGGTCTTCTACCCAACTCATCGCATCCTCGACGGTTTTGACCCGGCAGCCATCCGGAAGGTCTGGGCGCTTGATCATGATAACCGGGATCGCGGCGGAACGAGCTGCTTCGATCTTTGCATAAGCAGACGCCCCGCCTGAATTCTTGCTTACGACAATGCCGATGTCATGGTCGTGGAACAATGCCATTTCTTGGTCGAGGTCGAACGGGCCGCGGCCCGCCACCACATGCGCATCGGTAATCGGTAGAGCCCCCGTCGGTGGTTCAACCATGCGCAGGATAAAGCGCCGGTCACCAAGCCTGGCAAACGGTTCAAGCTCCTGCCGACCAATCGCCAAGAAAACGGTTCCTGGAAAACCGGCCAAGCGATCGGCGGCTTCATTGACATCCGCGACCATAGTCCAGCGGTCGCCACCTTGCGCCGTCCATTCCGGACGCAGCAACATCAAACGCGGTACACCCGCTTGCGTGCCGGCTTCGGCGGCGTTGCGCGAAATCACAGCCGCGAACGGGTGCGTGGCGTCGATCAGTAAATCAATCCGTGCTTCGGTGAGATAGTTGGTCAAACCCGTCACACCGCCGAAGCCGCCTGTGCGCACCAGACCCGCCGGAAGCCGTGGCGCGCGGGTTCGACCCGCCAGCGAAGTGATGACCTCAATACCTGACCGCTGAACCAGCGCATCCGCTAAGGCGCGCGCGTCCGCCGTCCCGCCCAAAATGAGCAGCCTAAGCATGGCTGCGGCCGATCAGATTTTTTTGACGATCGAACACCAGCACTTCGACATCCCGATCCTCGCGCAGAACGTCGTGTGCCGTGCGCAAAGCCGCGGCAGCCACCGCGTCACCAATCGGCACGAACGCGCGTATGCGGCGGGC
>JANQOH010000480.1 GCA_028289725.1 Alphaproteobacteria bacterium | reverse complement strand
CGCACGATGAGCACTTTTCTCGGCGCTTGTGTCGACTTGGGACCGGACGATGTTGACCCGGCGCTCATTGAGGCGGCGAAAGTCACCTATCTCGAAGGCTATTTGTGGGATCCGCCTTGGGCCAAGGACGCCTTTCGCAAAGCCGTTGAGATCGCGCACAACGCGGGGCGCAAAGTGGCGCTGACCTTATCGGACGCGTTCTGTGTCGACCGCTACCGTGAGGAATTCCGTGAATTGGTCGCGGGCGGTGTCGACATCGTCTTCGCGAACGAAGCGGAACTCTTGTCGCTCTACGAAGTTGAGGAGTTTGACGAGGGGCTACAAGCGTTGCGCGCCGTCTGCGAGGTCGCGGCTCTCACACGCAGCGAGAAAGGCTCGGTTATCGTCGGCGGCGACGAAGTCCATGTCATCGACGCCGCGCCGGTCGCCCGCGTGGTCGATACCACCGGCGCCGGCGATCTTTATGCCGCGGGCTTTCTGTATGGCTACACGCAGGGCAAGGATCTGGCGACCTGTGGTCACCTGGCAAGTTTGGCGGCCGGCGAGATCATCAGCCATTTCGGCGCCCGCCCGGACGTGCCGTTGCGAACACTGCTTTAAGCGTTAAAGGAAAAGGGCCGTTGGCATCTGGCAACGGCCCCTCTTCTTGACGTGTTTGCCTACAGGTAACCGAGCTCTTTCCACAACGCGTATTTCGACCGGAAGTCTTTCATGGACTCCCAAACGCGGGCGAAGTCGGGATCAGACGCGGCCTCCTCGTCGACCACCTCGTCCCACGCCGCGCTATAAGCTTCCAGCATGTCGTCTGACCAGCGGTGGAACTCGACGCCCTGGGACTTCAATTCTTCGAGGGCGCCGAACTGAATAGCCTCGCCTTCCGCGATTGAAATGCGGAAATTCTCGCCGCAACCCGCTTTGATCTGCGCCTGTTGCGTCGGATTGAGGCCGTTCCAACGGTCCAAATTCATGATTAGCTCGAAATAGGTCGATTGCTGGTGCCAACCCGGAAAGTAGTAATGCTTGGCGACTTGATAGAAGCCGAGCTCCTTGTCGACCGCCGGCATGGAAAACTCGGTGGCGTCGATGGTGCCGAGTTCAAGCGCGGGAAAAATATCGCCGCCGGCAATGAGCTGCGTGGACACGCCCAGCTTTTCCATGACTTTGGCGCCGAGCCCGAAGAACCGCATTTTGAGGCCTTTAAGATCTTCCGGACTCGTGATTTCCGTGCGGAACCAGCCTGACGCTTCCGGCGCGATGATGCCGCACAGGAAACCCTTGATATTGTGGCGGCTATACAGCTCGTCATACATCGCCTCGCCGCCGCCATAGTAATACCAGGCCATATATTCGCCGGTCGCCGGGCCGAACGGCACGGCCGAGAAAAACTGCAGTGCCGGAACTTTGCCGGCCCAATAGCCGGGCGTCGACCATCCCGCGTCAACCGCACCGGTCGAAACCGCGTCAAAAAGCTCAAGTGCCGGCACCAAGGCACCTGGCTCAAAGAACTTGAGTTCGACATTGCCGCCCGAAATCGCTTCGATGTTCGCGGAGAGTTGCTTGCCGAGCGTACCAATTTGCACCAGCGAGCCCGGGAACGTGCTGCCCATTTTCCAGCGTACCGGCTTGGCGGCCGCGGCGATGTCCGTCGCGGCGTTGTCGCCAGCTGCCATGTCACCACTTGGCGCATCGCCTTGGGGCGCGAAATAGACGACCGCCCCTCCTACGACCAAGCCAATCACCAAAAGCAGAAAACCGCGCATACTCACGCTCCTTCAATTCAAGAACAGGGGTCGGATCTGACCGCTTGGCCGACAGATGCGCGGCTGCGCTCAATCAATCGTGTCGTCGCTCGCGGACAGATGGTAAAACCGATTCAACCGACATGCCGAACTCTTCAAGCCCCCTCGTCAGAACCCGGGCGTGGCTAAAGGCCACGGCCGTTTACCGTGAACCACGCGTAATCGCAATCCTACTGCTCGGATTTTCGAGCGGTCTGCCACTGGCGCTGACGGCCGGTACGCTGGCGATTTGGATGACCGAGGTCGGCGTCGACCTCACGACCATCGGTTTGTTTGCCGTCGTCGCGACACCGTACAGCCTAAAGTTCCTTTGGGCGCCGCTTGTCGACCGCCTGCCTCTGCCGTGGCTGACAAGGCGTCTCGGGCGGCGGCGCGGTTGGCTCTTGCTCACCCAATTCGGATTGATTGCGTCCATTTTTTGGCTTGGCGGCAGCGATCCGGTCGCCGCACCGTTCATGACCGCTCTGGCCGCGCTTGTCGTGGCGTTCGCGTCGGCAAGTCAGGACATTGTGGTGGACGCGTTCCGCATCGAATCCCTCGACGAGGAACAGCTTGGCGCCGGTGCGGCGATGTATGTCTTCGGTTATCGCTTGGCGATGCTGGTTTCCGGCGCGGGCGCCTTGTGGGCCGCGACTCACATGAGTTGGACGGCGACCTACACATTGATGGCCGCGCTGATCCTGATTGGCGTGATCACCACGCTGGCGAGCCGGGAACCCGAGCAGCGCACCGATGCGCGCACGGCGGCTCTTGAAAGATGGGGATCTGAACATCTTCGGGGTCGCGGACCAGCAAACCGGCGGACGGCAGGCGCAGCCGCCGGCGCATTAGCGATTGCTGGCTTGCTCGCGATCATCTTGGCCGCGTTTCGCCGGAGGTTTTATCGCTCGGCGGAGTGGTTGTATGACGCTGTCGTCTGTCCATTCGCTGAATTCATGACGCGGCGCGGCTGGGTCGTGGTCCTTCTGTTTGTCGTATTCTTCAAGTTCGGCGACACGCTGGCTGGCGCCATGACCAACCCGTTTTTGGTCAAGATCGGATTCACCAAGACCGAGATTGCCGAAATCGCAAAGGTCTTCGGTTTCGGCGCGACCATGGCGGGGCTCTTTTTGGGCGGTGCGCTGATCAACGGCGCCGGCATCATTCGGAGTTTATGGGTCACCGGAGTGCTTCAGCTCGTTTCAAACCTGATGTTCGCGGTTCAGGCGGCTGCGGGCGCTAATTTACCGCTTCTGGCGGTGACCATCGGTTTCGAGAACCTGGCGAGCGGCATGGGCACGGCGGCGTTCATCGCCTACCTCTCCAGCCTCTGCAACATCAGCTACACGGCGACGCAATACGCGCTTCTGACGTCGTTTATGGCAGTGGCGCGCACGTGGTTGTCGGCGCCGTCCGGCTGGCTGGTGGAACATGTGGACTGGGCCGGCGCGGCGACCGCTTTGTTCGGGACACTCACCGGATCGCTGGCTGAACAAGTCAATTGGATCGGATTTTTTCTGCTCACCACGATTGCGGCATTACCGGGTCTTGCCTTATTGGCTTGGGTCACATCGCGCACCCGTGCACAAGTCGCGGGCGTGGCGGCGCAATAAGACGGGGACATAGGGGGCTTAATCAGCAAGAGAAAGAGGACGATATGCTGATCGGCGTTCCGAAAGAGATTAAGGACCAAGAATACCGGGTCGGTTTGGTGCCCGCGAGCGTGCGGGAATTGACTCATGGCGGTCACCAGGTGGTCGTAGAACACAATGCCGGCCATCCGATTGGCCTCGACGACGACGATTATCGGCGCGTGGGCGCCGACGTGGTCGACAGTGCCGAGGAAGTCTTCGCCCGCGCGGATATGATCGTGAAGGTCAAAGAGCCGCAGCGCATCGAACGAAATATGCTGCGCGAAGGCCAGATCCTCTTCACCTATCTCCACCTCGCAGCGGACGCCGAGCAGACGCGCGACTTGGTGGACAGCGGCGCCACGGCGATCGCCTATGAGACCGTGACCGATGAGGCGGGGCGTTTGCCGTTGCTCGCGCCGATGAGCGAAGTCGCCGGGCGTATGTCGATCCAAGCCGGCGCGCATTGCTTGGAAAAAGCGCAAGGCGGCCGCGGCGTATTGATCGGCGGCGTGCCCGGCGTGCCGTCCGGCGATGTGGTGATCTTGGGCGGCGGCGTGGTTGGTACCAATGCGGCCCGGATGGCGATGGGGATGGAGGCGCGGGTCACCGTGCTCGACAAATCGGTGCGCCGCCTTGCCGAACTCGATATGCAGTTCGGTCCGATGCTCAACACCATCTTCGCGACCGTCGAGGCACTTGAGCGCTATATTGACCAAGCCGATTTGGTGGTCGGCGCGGTCCTCGTGCCCGGTGCCGAGACGCCGCGTTTGATCAGTCGCGACATGGTCAAAAGCATGCGGCGCGGGTCCGTCATCGTCGATGTCTCGGTCGATCAAGGCGGCATCGCCGAAACGTCAAAGCCGACCACGCACACAGAACCCACCTACATCGTCGACGAAGTGGTGCATTATTGCGTCAGCAACATGCCGGGCGCGGTAGCGCGCACCTCAACCTTCGCGTTGAATAACGCGACACTGCCGTATGTCTTGGAGCTCGCCAACAAGGGCTGGAAACAGGCGCTTGCCGGCGATGAAGGTTTTGCCGCGGGCCTAAACGTTCATGCCGGACAGGTGACGCACCCGGCTGTCGCGCAGGATCTCGACTACGAACACGTGCCGGCGGAAACGCTTCTCGTCGCTTAGTTTTCGGCGACTTCCAGCGCGTATCCGGCCGACCGGACCGTCCGAATGAGGTCCAGTTCGCCGGGCCCGTTGAGGGCCTTGCGCAAGCGCCGTATATGCACATCGACCGTGCGTGGCTCGACACAAATATCCGGCCCCCACACGGAATCGAGCAATTGCTCGCGCGAAAACACGCGGCGCGGATGTTCGAGCAAGTGGCGCAGCAGGCGGAATTCCGTCGGGCCCAAATGAACCGGCCGGTCGCCGCGGCGCACGCGGTAGGTATCGAGCTCCATTTCGATATCGGCATATGTTAGCCGACTTTCCGACAACGCCGGGCGCGTCCGGCGCAGGACGGCGCGCACCCGCGCGACCAGCTCGGAGGGCGAAAATGGCTTGGTGACATAGTCGTCGGCGCCGCTGTCGAGGCCGCGCACGCGATCCTCTTCCTCGGCGCGGGCGGTCAGCATGATGATCGGCAAGCCCTTGTTTTGTTTGGAGCGTCGCAGGCTGCGGCACACTTCCAGGCCCGACACCGAGGGCAGCATCCAGTCAAGAATGACCAAATCCGGGCGTTCTTCGCGCACGAGGTCCAGCGCCTCGTCGCCGTCTGTGGCTTCGCGCACCCGAAAGCCTTGGCTTTCCAGGTTGTAGCGGACCAATGAGGAAATTGCGTGTTCGTCTTCGACCAACAGGACCGATGGTTTCATGAGCGTCTCGATGGTTTAGCTGTCGCTTTGAGCCGGCACGGTTTTGCCGGCAAATGTCGCGGTATCGTCGCCTTTTCGGCGCTCCCGCATGCTGTATTCGCCGGTTTGGCGATAACTAATGATCTCCGCCATATTCGTGGCGTGATCGGCGATCCGCTCCAGATTCTTGGCCGCGAACAACAAATGCGTGCACGCGGTGATACTACGTGGGTCTTCCATCATATAGGTCAAGAGTTGCCGAAATAGACCGTTGTACATCTCGTCGACCTCGTGATCGGTCTCCCAGACGTGGTGAGCCTTGTCCAGATCGTTTTCGACATAGGCGTCAAGCACTTCCTTGACCATGGATTGGACCAGGCTCGCCATACGCGGGATCATCCAAAACGAGTCGATTTCCCGGGTTTGCGCCAGCGCAATTGAGCGTTTGGCGATATTGGCCGCCAGATCGCCCATGCGCTCCAGGTCGCCGGCGATGCGCAGTGCGCCGATAATGCCGCGCAGATCAATGGCCATGGGCTGGCGAAGCGCCAGCAG
>JANQOH010000478.1 GCA_028289725.1 Alphaproteobacteria bacterium | reverse complement strand
CCCCGCGACCGCTTATCCGGCGCCGGGCCAAGCGCGCCCGGGCGGTTGAGAATGCCCGCCACAACGCCGTGATCGTTCAAGCCGAGCCACGTGCCGCCGGCCTGAATATCCTGGCCCGCCACGACGTCCGCCCGATCCGGCCAGTGCCGTCCGGGCCCACGCCATGGCCGATCCACCATTTCGTCGCGGTTTGCCGCCACGATCAGCGGCCAATCCTCACCAGGGCGTTTGAGCAGAACTAAGGTGCACATGCCGCCTTATACCAAAGCGGCCCCGTCTTTGACCTATTTGAAGGCGCCGCCCATGAATGTTTGCTTTTGTGGCGGGAGACGGTAGTAAAAACCTGGCGGCATCCCAATATGTTGGGCCCGATCCAGAGGACACTTAACTAGGCACGAGGCGGCCATGACGACGTTTGACAATCGCGAGCGCGAGGCAGAGAAAAAATTCGAACACGACGAAGAGCTTCGGTTCAAGATTACGGCCCGGCGCAACAAGATGCTCGGTCTTTGGGCCGCGGAGTTGCTCGGCCTCGATGGCGAAGCGGCGGACGCCTACGCCAAGGAAGTTGTCCTCGCGGATTTCGAGAAGCCCGGCGATGAAGACGTGCTGGAAAAAGTGCTGGCTGACTTCCAGGAAAAAGGCGTCGACGCGGACGCGCACAAGGTGCGCTTGGAAATGGACCGGCTTTGGCCCGAGGCCCAATCCGAAATTATGAGCGAGTAAGTCCTACGACCGTGTCGGGCTCACGGATCGCGCTGGCGGCCACCAACGCCGCCGTTCTTTAAGACGTCGGTCATGTCCGTCGCCATCAGCGGCAACGCCAATTCTTCCTCATTTGGCGCGTAGTCCCGTATCACCGCAATGGTGTCGACGACCGGCGAGTCCTTATCAGCGATGCGCAGGCCCCATCCGATTCTGGCATACTCGCGGAATGGGATCCGCTCACAGAGCGGGCGGTTATCGCCCTGCACCGCAGTATCAATTTGATCCATCAATTCCACCGCGCGCATGGCGCGTTGCAGTGGCTCGACAAGCGTTAGGTTGGCATCAATAACCGAACAGGTTTGTCCGCCGACAGACAACCGGAATCGTGTCGTCGCATAGTCGGCGACGCGCGGGCCCGGTCCAAGCTTTTCGATCTCGAACGGCGGCACCTCGGCGCGTGCTTTGCGAAAGGCATCGACCCGCACCATTTGCGCGCTGCCGTCCGGCGCGATCATGTAGATGACCCTGGTCCGGAGATCGACCAGCTTGCTGCCGCCACGACTGGCGATCAGCACCCGTTCGTGCAGGGGGTCATCGACCAACCATACCGACGTATTGCCGACCGCCGTTTCGATGAGCGTTGCCGCGGCTGCTGTCCCAGTGAATCCGGCCGAGCCAAGACAAAAAGTGATGGCAAAAAGAATTTGTCGCATGCCGCAATTATTCGCGGCATCGCTTAAAAAGCCGTTACCGTACCGGGCCGCGGGTGGCTCGATCGCCGCCTTCTAGAACGACGATCCTTCCTGACCGAGAAACGCGACTTCTTCCGGTGTGCTTTCACGGTTCAATACGGCATTGCGATGGGGGAAACGACCGAACTGCGCAACGATGTCGCGGTGCCGTTCCGCATAACCGCCACGATTCTCCGGTGCGATGCGCTCCGAAATCAATCGGACACACCTATGTTGGTCCTCCAGATCCTCGCTATGCATAAACGGCATGTAGAAGAACAAACGCATGTCGTCGTCGATTTCAGCCCCTTTATCGAATCCATTATCGATCGCGTGCGCGGCCACAGCACGTGCCAGGGCGTCGGATTCGAACGCACGCGGCGAGTCGCGGAACATATTGCGCGGCGCCTGATCCAATAGAATACAGAGTGCCAGGCAGCCGCGCGCCGTATCCCGCCACATATCCAGCGCGCCCGACACAGCTTGGTCGTGGGCATCACCGAGCGTGTCCCGAACCAGCTGGTCAAAGACGGGATCCTTCATAAACCGTTGTTCAGCGGTGGTGTCTTCCAACCAAAACTTGAGAACGAATTCGGGAGATAAGGCCATACTGGACCGCCCTTTATCAGCTGAGAATCCGCCCGCCATATGGGCTGTAGGCGACATCATACAAGCTTCGCCGCATAATTGAGGCGTCGCTTGGCCGCAATGCGATGAACGGCTTAGCCTAAACGTCCCAAATAGCTTGGTCTCGTTCGTCAATGTTTCGAATAGATCAGGATCAACCCAAGAATGGGGCCACCCATGCCGGACTATTTACTGATTTTGCGGGACCACGAAGAACGCTGGGACAAATTTTCGCCGCAAGAACTTGAGGCTGTGATTGAAAAATTCATGGCGTGGAACCGCTCCCTCGAGGCGGCGGGCCAATTTGTTGGCGCCGGCAAACTGATATCGGACCGGGGCGTCACGGCACGAAGCCGGGGTGGAAAAGCTGTGATTGACGGCCCCTATGCCGAGGCGAAAGAAGCCGTCGCCGGCTACTATCAGATTCGCGCCGAAACGCTCGACGAAGCCTCCGAAGCCGCCTTGGCGTGCCCCATTTTGACCTATGGCGGATCCGTCGAGGTCCGCGTGATGGCCAGCGGCGGAACTAAAGCGGAGTAGCGATCGCCAGGATCGCGCCCGGTCACGGATGAGCGAGACACCACAACAATATGCCGGCAACACCAGCGCCGAAGGTCTTGATGATGTGTTCCGAGACCAATGGCGGAAGCTGGTTGGGGCGCTCACGCGGCGATTCAGCCCGGCCTATCTCGACCTCATCGAGAATTGCGTTCAAGAGGCCATGATCAGAGCGGCGGAGACCTGGCCGGTTGACGGGCGACCGGACAACGCAGCGGCGTGGCTGCGGCGCGTGGCGCACAATTTGGTCATCGACGCGCTGCGACGCGACACTTCGTTCGAGGGCAAGTCCGACGCCATACGCGCGCACTATTACGCCCGTGTCGACGAATCGCTCGATACCGCCGAACTGGGCGGACCTCTTGACGATGACGTCTTGAAGATGATGCTGATTTGTTGCCACGCCGAATTAAGCGAGCGGGCGCAAATATCGCTAATTCTCAGAAATATCTGTGGGTTCGGCATCGGTGAAATCGCGCGCGCCTTCCACATGCGCGAAGCCGCCATAATGAAAACGCTGACGCGGGCGCGCCAAACGATCCGCGACAAAGGCCTACAGTTCGCGATCCCGGACAACGAAGATTTGGGTGCCCGTTTAGATGCGGTAAACGCGGCCGTCTACCTGCTTTTCAATGAAGGCTATCTGGCACATAGCGGTGACCGTTTGGTTCGTGCGGAATTGTGTCGGGAGGCGATCCGCGTGGTCGAACTGATCCTGGCGAGCCGCCCACTAGACCCCGGCAAAATCCACGCACTCGCCGCGTTGATGTATCTGCAGGCTTCGCGCCTGGACGCCCGTGTCGATGCCAAGGGCCGCCTGCTGACCATCGCGGAGCAAGACCGATCTCGCTGGGATCAGCGCCTGATCCGAATGGGGCTCGGTCATTTGGATGCGTCAATGCACAGTACATCGCAGTCGCCTTATCATTTGCAGGCCGCGATTGCCGCGTGCCATGCACTCGCGCCCACTTTCGAGGACACGGATTGGCGAAGAATCCTCGAACTTTACGATCATCTGTTGACCATCGAACCGTCGCCGACTGTCGCGCTTAATCGATCCGTTGCCGTCATGATGACTGAGGGGCCGGAGGCCGCGATCGCGCTGCTCTCCGTGTTGGAAAAAGAAGGGGCGCTTCGCGACGATCATTTGCTGCCCGCGTTGCTGGCGGATTTCAACCGGCGGGCCGGTAACGAACGAGAGGCCGAAGCGCACTATCAAAAGGCGCTGACGCTCGCGCAGGGGCTCCCTGAAAAAGAGTTTCTGAGGCGACGCATCGCCGAATGCTCTCACGACTACACGTCGGAACGCGTCACGAACAGACCATGAAATTTTGCCAACGTGTCCCTTTTTCAGCTTCTGAATCGTCGACTGTATGACCGGTCAATTCGGAGCCGGGTACCAGGATTTGTGAAAGGGAGGCGGCAATGTCAGCCACGGCAATTACAGTCAATTGGTTCGAAATCCCAGTTTCAGACATCGATCGGGCGGGGCAGTTTTACGAGTCGATTCTGGGTGCGGCCCTGATTCCGATGGACATGCCGGACATGAAAATGAAGGCCATACCCGGGGCCGACGGCGCGCCGATCGGCGCATTGGTCGAGACCGCGCACAACAAGCCGAGCGCCACCGGGCCGCTAATCTACCTCGGCAATGGCGGCGATCTGTCCACGATGCTGGACCGCGTCGCGGAAGCCGGTGGGCAAGTCCTGATGCCGAAGACCGACATCGGACCGTACGGTTCTATGGCGCAGTTCTCCGACACGGAAGGCAATCGGATCGCCCTGCACAATCGTTAGAAACCATCGGGGCGATCGAAATCCGGGAGGCGATGATGTCTGAGAGACCGACGAAAGACGACGCATGTCCGTATGAGGCGTTAACCCCAACCACTGTCGTGTGTCCGTCTTGCGGCCAAGGGACACTCGTCCCCGCGCGCGGCCGCTTTGGACCGGTTTACAAGTGCAACGCGGAAACCAAGCCGAAGTGCAAGTTCCAACTGACCAGCCGACCAACCGGCGAAACATGCCAGTATCAACGTGAAAATGACCGTGCCTGTGGCGCGCTGATGGTGGAGGGGACCAAGACGATCCCGGATCGATGCAGCGATCGCGACTGCCCGAACCGCAATCCGCACAAACTGGCGCCACAAAAAACACGTGCGGCCTAACGGGCTATTCGGTTCGAGCCTGCCTGCTGCCGTTCGAGAATGGCGACGCGTGTTCTAGTGCGCGCGCTCGAATACAACGCGACCGTCGGTGATCACCAAATCAGCGACTATGTCTGGAATCTGATGCTCGTCGACCGTGAGAAGATCCGCGTTGAGAATCGCCAAGTCCGCTGCTTTTCCCGGCTCGAGCGTCCCTTTGAAATCCTCCTCAAAGCTCAACCAAGCCCCCTCGCGGCTCGCGCAGGCGAGCGCTTCCTCCCGCGAAATGGCCTGACCCGGCGCAAGCGGGGTGTCACCGCCGGGTGTGTGTCGCGGGACGACATGCCAAATCGGCACGAATAGTGTCGGCGGGACATTATCGGTGGCCAATGACACATGGATTCCGGCATCGAGCAGGTCGCGCATGGGCAAAACCTGTGCGGCGCCCGCTTCGCCCAGCTTCGCTCTGAGCTGCTCGCCGTCCTGCCAAATATACTTGTTGGAATAAGCCTGAACGACGAGGCCAAGATCACGAATCCGCGCGATGTCGTTGCGACTGAAAACGCCGATATGTTCCAAGACCCAGCGCTGATCCGAGATACCGGCACGCGCCTCCACTTTCTCGTACAGATCCAGAATATTCTCCGTGAACGAACCCACGCGGATGCCGACCCGCGCAGCCTCGACCATCATCTCGACCATGACGTCTTCGGGCAGCGCCGCGTCGAAATTAAAGCCGGCCCAGCCGGTGTAAGGGCCGCAGAGCGCCCGCAAACGGTTCTCCTCTGAATAGTCGGACTCCGTGTAGAGGCCGGCAACCCGGAGGTGGGCATCGCCGAGCCCGCGCCCGGCGAGCCAACGTCCCCAGTCCGCCAACAGGTCGATGACCGCATCCGTTTCGACACTTGGCCAGGCCGGGCTAAACATCAGCGATGCACGGACCGGCAGCGGTCCTTCGCTTCGAAGCGCCTGATACGCCGCCATCACTTCGCCCGCGACGCCATGACCCTCGAAAACGCTCGTGGTGCCTGTGCTGTTGTAGATCGCCATGGAACGGCGCAGCCCGGCGATCCGATCGTCTAGCGTAAAGCGCGGGATCATCGACATCAGGGTCTTCTCGACCAAAGGCTTATAGGTATGTTCGTAAAAGACGCCGGACGGCTCACCGCTATCGGGCTCGCGATCGATCTGGATGGAAGGCGCGGGCGGCTCGGTCGCCCCCGTCATACCCGCAATCGTTAGCGCGAGACTGTTGGCCACGGACACCAGCGGCAACGTGTTACGCCAATGGCCCCAAATTGGACGGATATACACCGGGTTGTCTGGTGACACGCGATCCAAATCCCGCCGGTTCGGGAAGCGGCCATCCGAAAGAAGATCCGGCACACCTTCGTAAAACGGCGGATCGCCAATCGGCAAGGTGACAATCCACTCCCCCGGCGGCGTGTCGCCCACGAGCGCTTCGATCCGTTGCAGAATATCGTCGATCGATCGGCAGCCGGCGAGGGAGGGCAGGCGCTCTTTCAGACCTTCACGGTCCATATGGGCATGGCCATCGATGAGCCCGGGCACGACCAAGCGTCCGGCGGCCGCAATGCGCCGCGTATGACCGGTGCTCACCGCTTCAATCTCCGCATTCGTTCCGACCGCGAGGATGCGGCTGCCGGCAATCGCGATCGCATGGGCGATTTGGCCATTGCTGTCGAGCGTCGCGACTTTGCCGTCGAATATGGCGAGGTCGGCCTTAGCGTTTGTAGATGTATTAGGCATCGGTTTCCGGCCATTGCCGCGCGCCGTCGGTGCCCGTCAAGGCGCTTCATTCCTCGTCCGGCGCGGGGACGTTCCCTTCGCCGAACACGATAGCGAGCAGCGATTGAAAATCCGACTCCGCGACCAGGGCAAGGTCTGTTTCTGAGTCGAGGCGGGCGTAAAGCGTATCCGAACCAGGCCGTTGCTTGCCGATACGAAGTATGGTCATCGGCTCGGCCAAGTCCGCGCCATCCTCATTGCGGCCATAAAAGGCAATCATGGTCTCCGAGCGGGCGAGACCGGTCGCTTCGGGCGCCGCACCTCGAAGCGCCTGACGTTCAGCCACCATGTTGGAGACCTGCATCAGCCGCGCCGCGATCGCCTCGGACTGCGCCGGATCTGGAACGTGCGGTTCGTCCGCGTCCGCCGAAGACGTCACCGGGCCGACTCCGCCATGACTGTGGCTGTCATCATGCTGATACCAAAGCCCGTCGGCGCCCCGCATCAGTGTTGCGATCTGCCTTTGGTAAACGACTTGGATGCCGCCGAGATCCGGTTCCGCAAACGCGAACAGGCGCGGCTCGTCATGCGTTCCGTTCGACGGCGGTGACAAGATATCGCCGCCGTCCAAAACCAGGATCACGACCGCCAGGGTTCCAAGGACGAGCCAAACCGCCACCAAGCCAAAACGGCGGGGTGGCGCGCTCATGAAAGTTTTCCGAATGATTGGTTACCGGATTGCCGATGTGTTGTCGGCATTTTCGTCACTACTCCGGGGTCTGTCGGAACGCCGCGACCAGTTGGCGCAAGTTTTCGACCTGATAATCGGGAATGGTGACGATCGAGAAGGCGCCAAAAATCAACACATAGCGTCGAAACTCGTCGGGCTCCAAATCACCGACCATGTAGCGCGCGAGGGGGCGCGTTTGATTCTGCCCGTAGAGCGCGACAACCATTTCCGGCGTGGTCACGCCATAGTTCTCGCCGCGCGCGCCAGTTCCCACATCCCGAGCGACGCGTGTCCGACCGAGAACAGCTAGCGCCTGCTCGATAAATGCCGATCTTTCCGGGTCAGCGGTGTGTTCATGCGGCTCCGCTTCGTCCTGCGGATCATCGTGATGATGATAGAACCAGGCGCCCGCCGCATCGCGCTCAAAGCGAAAGGCGACGTCGTTCTCGGTGATTTCGACCGCATGGATTTGCTCGATCGTGACGGGAAGCAGCATCCGTATTGTCGTCGCGTGACCGTGCTCGTCCACGGGTACGGCGGGATCGAACCACCCCTGACGTTCGGCGACAAAAATCGCCCCAACAACAATGGCCAAGAGCAGCCAAATCGCGAGCGAGCGCGATCGACGTCGGCGTCCGGTCACCGTTGGCGCCACCACACCGCGGTCCCGATCAAACCCAAAAGCAGCGGAAAGAAAAACACAGCAATGAAGAAGGTCGCCTTCATTTGGCGATTGGTGAAATTGATCTCCGGCAGCTCGCGCGTATGCGGCTCGATGCCGATCAAATTCTCCTGCGCGGCAAGATAATTCACCGCATTGAGGAAAAGATTCCCGTTTCCAAGGATATGAAAGAAAGAATTCGTCGCAAAATCGGAATCGCCGATGATAACCACGCGCGAGGTATCCGTTGCATCACGCGGCGCGTCGTCAGGCATTGTGTCCGCATCGGTCGCGGACGGCGCATCGCGTTCAAGGGTCGCAAGCAAGTCGTGCTCGCCCTCGTTCGGCGGACGTTTGTTGATCGCGACCATCAAAGTCAGCGGCCCCGGCAAGTCGGTCGCCTCGTCACGTTCAGCGCGATTCCGCGACGTTTCACCAAAACTGTTTGGTGAGGAATTGATCACCGGCGTTACAGAAGTGCCGGCAACACGAGCCGCGGGCGACAATGGCCCGACCCCGGGAAAGAAGGTGAGGGGCAGGTCGCGTGTCACCTGATGATAATTGTAATCCGTCACCGCCGGCGAGGACGGGTCGGCGGCAAAGTGGTGCGATGGATCGATCACCATTGCGGACTCTAGATTGACGCCATAATCGCGCATAACCGGACCGAGACCGGTCTCGACGAACGGCTCCAACATAAACAGAGCGTTACCGCCTCCCACCAAATAGGCGCGGATCGTCTCGACCTCACCCGGCAATATTGGAGAGCGCGGACCGGCGACGATCAAGACGGAACAATTCTCCAATTGGTCCGCCCCGCCTTGCAGCAGCGAAATTTTCTCGGTGGTGTAATTCAACTCCTCGAGTCCCTTGCGTGCCTTCGCCAGCCCATGTGTCTCATGCAGTACATATTGAACGCCGGTGCCGTGCGAATGCGCCGCGGCCGCTTCCAAGTGGTCGTGCGACTCTTTGCTGAACGGATCGGCCTCGCCATGGCCGTCGAGAAAACATGCGTGCTGCGTCGCGCCCTGCGATACGCGGAGAATGCCGTTGATGATGTCCGCTTCCAGATCACCATTCACGTCGACCCGGCGATCATTGTTGGTCATGACCGCCGTGCCCGGGAAACGGACGTTCAACATGCGCGCCCGTGCCGGATTGAGCGTCGGGTCCTGGAACTCGACCGAGACCATTTCGGTCTGCGTTGCGATCAATCGGTAAAGATTGACGGTCTTCTCCATGAGATGGTTGTGGAAGAACACCACGTGTACGGGCTGTTCGAGACGCTCAAGTACCGCGATAGAGTCTTCGGATAGCGAGTGAAGCCCCGCCTGCGTGAAATCGAACCGCAGGGGATAGCGCACCGACAGATAGCCGATCGCGATCATGATCCCGACAATGCCGAGCGTGTAGAGCGCTATTTCGGAACGGCGTCGGCGCAACAGCATGCTCAGTTCGGCGCGCGCGCCATATCCGCCCCATACGGTCAGCACGGCTCCGGCCACAGCGAGCACGACCGTAATGGTCAGCGTTTCGTAGAAGATGAACTGAAGCACCATGGCCGCCATAAGCAGCCCGATGCCCAAGAGCAAAATCATTTCCGAGCGAAACGAGCGCTCCACCTCAGCGTCTCCACTGGAGGTAGCCCGCGTTCAGCGTCAACGCGATGCCACATATCACCAGGTAGAACATCACGCCTTTGCTGCTCACGAGCCCTTGAATGAATTCAGCGAAGTGCGCCGAAAAGGACAGATAGCCGGTCAAGTTCCACAGTAGGTACGAGGTCTGAAAGTTCTGAAGGTTGCCGACGAACCAGAAGGCGAGCAGGACCGCGACGGTGATCAGTGCCGCGACGATTTGGTTCTGAGTCAGAACTGAGAAAAACTGTCCCAAGGCGAGGCAGGCCATGCCCATCAGGATGAAGCCGATATAACCGGAAATGATCGTGGTCGTTTCCGGTTCGGCGAACAGATACATGGGGATCAGATTGATCATCGTGCCCGCCGTCATCAGCAACAGCATGGTCACGGCACCCAGAAATTTGCCAAACACGACTTCCCACGGCCTCAGCGGCAGCGTCGCCAGGAGCTCCATGGTCCGGCCGCTCCATTCGCCGGCGAATAACCGCATCGAGATCGCAGGCGCCACCACCGTCAGCAAGATACCCATATTCTGAAAGGTGGCATCCATCGTCGCGGTGTTCGAAAGGAACACGTTGTAGGTATAGAAATAGCCGGTACCGATCAGAAATACCGCGACCACGTAGTACGCGATCGGCGAGCGGAAATAATGCCGAATTTCCTTCTCGTAGAGGGCCAGCACGCCGCTCATGCCGCCGCCTGTACCTTCTGCCCCTGCACATAGTGCAGAAAGATGTTCTCGAGCGTCGGCTCCTGACGCTCCAACCGGTAGAGGTCCCATCGTTTCGCGACGGCACGTGCGATCGCGGATTCCACGCCGTCGCGCGGATCGACCGTACATGTAACGGCCAAAAGGCCATCTTCTGTGCCCCGCACGGGCGCTATATCGAGCGCTTCAACACCTTCGACAGACAGGAGTTCTTCACGCAACGGCGCTTCCGGCGCCTTGGTCTGCAGGGAAACAATGTTGGTCTTTTCGACAGCGTCCTGCAGGCCGCGCGGGGTATCGATCGCCAACAAACGCCCGTTGTTGATGATCGCCACGCGCTGACAGATCAGCGTGACTTCGGGCAAGATATGGGTGCTAAGCAAGACCGTATGCGAGGAGCCAAACGATCGGATCACTTCGCGGGTCTCGAGAATCTGGCCCGGATCGAGGCCAATTGTCGGTTCGTCCAACAGCAGCACATCGGGTTTGCCGAGAAGGGCTTGGGCAAGACCCGTGCGTTGGCGATAGCCTTTTGAGAGCTTGAAGACTTCCCGCCTGTAGACGGCCTCCAAACGGCACGCAGCGGTCACTCGTTCGAGTTCGCCGTCGATCTCATTCCTCGGTATGCCCTTCGCTTTGGCGACAAATCTCAGATAACTCGATACATCGAGCGTGTCATAAAGTGGCGGGATTTCCGGCAAATAGCCGATGTGGCGCGCGGCCTCGTAATTCTCGGTCGCCATGTCATATCCGGCGACCTCCACCGTCCCGGACGTCGCCGTGGTGAAACCCGCGATCATACGGAGTGTTGTGGTTTTGCCTGCTCCGTTCGGCCCCAGAAAGCCGACGATCTCATCCTTGTTCACGGTGAATGACACATCGTGAATGATGGTTTTCGCGCCGTAGCGCTTCGACACGGAGTCGAGAACAATCATGGCGATAAGTTCTTGATCGACTGCGCTAGATGAATAAGGCCCCCCGCCAACTTGGCGAGGGGCCCCGAATCTAGTTCACAGTCCTGGCGTCAGCTTAGTCGTACCACTTCTCGCCCATGGACTCGTACTGCTTGATGCTGTGACCAAACCACAACGGCGCATTCTCCAGATCGCGCATCATGGTCAGGCGATCAACAGACTTGAAGTAGTCGAGCACGCTGTAGTTCAAGCCCGCTGGATGGCCTTCAAGGTTCTCTTCCATCCAGATGGCGTCCTGCGAAAGCAAGACCGTGCCGGTGTTCGGCAGCTTCACCTTGACCGACTGATGGCCAAGCGTGTGACCCGGCGTGCTGATGATCTGAATGGCGCCGTCACCAAACAGGTCGTAGTCGCCTTCGAGCATCAGATAGTTGAAGTCACGCGCGTCATCATAGTCAGCCATGATGTGCGCACCGCTCGGGCGCTGGAACTTCTCCGGCCACCACGCTTGGTAAATCTCTTTCTTTTGCAGAGCGTGGATCGCATTTGGGAACATTTCGATGTTCGCGATGTGATCGAGATGCGAATGCGAGGTGATGACCACCTTCACCTGATCGACGCTGTAGCCGAGACGCTCGAGATACCGGTCGATCACGTCGTCACGGGTTTGGCTCGGCTTCAGGAAGTCGCACGAACCTTGCGACCAATGCGAGGTGCAGTTGCCGTCCGAAATCGCGACATTGTTGCCCGTGTCAAAAACCACCAGCCCCAACGGGTGGTCGATGATCCACATGTTGATCGGAATCTTGATGTCGCGGGCTTCCGGATAAGTCGGAATTAGGCCCTGGATGTTAAATGGACCAAACTGGCCACTGGCGGCCCAATAGAGCTTCTGCGCCGACGCGGCCGTCGTGGCCAGGCACAACGCCGCGAGTGCCGCGGCAAATATCCCAAGTTTCTTCATCTCAGCTTAAACCTCCCCTTAGATTGCCCGAAAACACAAGGACTCAGCCTATTCAACTCTTTGGAACGTTTAAGCTACCATTGAAATGAAAAGCCGGGCAAGCCCCTTCGCGTTGGGGGGCCTTTCGCCGATGCCTGGCTAGATCGCTAGCCTTTCTGGCCAAACACTCGCTCAAAAATCGTATCGACGTGCTTGAGGTGGTAGTCGATATCGAACAGTTCATCGAGGGCTGCGGAATCAAGGTGGGCCGCGACTTCTTCATCCGACGCCAGGAGCGACTTGAAATCGCCGCCAACCGCCCAGACCGCCATGGCGCTCCGCTGCACCGCAAGATAGGCGTCCTCGCGAGTCATGCCGGCGTGGGTGAGGGCGAGCAACACGCGCTGCGAATGAACCAAGCCGCCGAGCAGGTCGACATTGCGCTTCATGGCTTGCGGATACACCACCAGTTTGTCGATCACGCCGGTGAGGCGGGCGAGGGCGAAATCGAGGGTCACCGTGGCGTCCGGCCCGATGTTCCGCTCCACCGATGAGTGCGAGATATCGCGCTCGTGCCAGAGCGCCACGTTCTCCATCGCCGGGACCACCATGGACCGAACCAGTCGGGCGAGACCGGTCAAATTCTCGGTGAGCACCGGGTTTCGCTTGTGCGGCATGGCCGAGGAACCTTTTTGGCCCTCGGTGAAATACTCCTCCGCCTCACGCAATTCGGTGCGCTGCAAATGCCGTATCTCCGTCGCCAAGCGCTCAACCGACGACGCGATAACGCCAAGCGTTGCGAAGAACATGGCGTGCCGATCGCGCGGAATTACCTGTGTCGAAACGGGTTCCGGCTTCAGCCCGAGCTTTTCGGCGACATAGACTTCGACCCGTGGGTCGATGTTGGCGAACGTGCCCACCGCGCCGGATATGGCGCAACTGCCGATGTCTTCGCGCGCTGCTGCCAGGCGTTCGCGGTTCCGCTGAAATTCAGCATAAGCCTGTGCCAACTTAAGCCCGAAGGTCGTGGGTTCGGCATGGATGCCGTGGCTGCGGCCGATACAGATCGTCGTCTTGTGCTCATAAGCCCGGCGCCGGAGCGCGGAGAGCAGTTCGTCGAGATCGTCGAGCAAGATGTCGGCTGCGCGGCTGAGTTGTACGGCAAAGCAGGTATCCAGAACATCGGACGACGTCATGCCCTGATGGACAAAACGGGATTCCGCGCCGACATGTTCCGCGACATTGGTAAGAAACGCGATGACGTCGTGTTTCACGTCGCGCTCGATTTCCTCGACGCGGCCGACATCGAACCGACCGCGTTCCTCCAGCGCCTTGGCGACGCCTTTCGGGATTACGCCGAGCTCTTCCTGCGCTTCGCAGGCCAGGCGTTCAATGTGCAACCAGATCTGGTAGCGCGTCTCCGGCTCCCAAATCGCCATCATATCAGCGCGTGCGTAACGTGGGATCATGCTTCAGTTGTGCTTTCAAAAGTGAGCGGATCTCATATCACTTGGATCGCCTATTGCCCACGGCATCGTTGAAATCTGAACAATCATGCTCGACTACCGCGAGTTGTGCTTTTGTCCCACCGTGTCAGGATCGAGCTGCCGCGAGAGCCGCAGGAGGTGGCAATGAAGGCGCTCATTGTATTCATTTTTATTGGGATCGTGATCGCGGCGATCTATGGCGCCTACAAAATTGGCGAGGTCGGCAGCGAAAGATACGGGATGAGGCTCTTCATCTCATGGTCAGGTCTGAGTTTAGCTCTCATACCAATCGCACTTTTGACGGGGCTCGCAACCGGCGAACAGATGGTGCACGACCCGAATGGGATGGTCGCTGTCTTTGTTTCGTTCGCACTTTTGTTTAATGCCGTTCTATCGAATGTGAAAAAGAGCAATGTCGGTTTCGGACTCACTTTTACCGCATTGCAAGTCATTGTCCTGGCAACGCTTATCCCTTTGTTCTTTGTGATGGCCGCGAGCTATCGCTCCCGCGCGGATGACTAGAGCACTGAGACCTTTGGTACGCTTTGTTCGTCACAAATTGGTTTATGGCCGCGCTAGCGCAACGCGGCGGCGATGTTGCCGCCGTCGACGGTCAGCGTCGCGCCGGTGGTCTTTCGCGCTAGAGAGAGCGAAACAAACGCTTGCGCCACATCGTCTGCGGTGACCTCGCGGCCGAGCAAATTGCCACCCATGTAATCGTCCTCGCTTAATCCGCGCGCCTTGGCGCGCTCTTTAATCATGTTGTCGGTTAACAGGCCGCTGCGGATCCGGTCGGCATTCACGGCGTTCGATCGGATGCCTTGGCCGCCATAGTCGAGAGCATATTGCTTCGCCAGCAGCATGGTCGCCGCTTTCGGTAAGCCGTAAGGTCCGAAATCGCGCCCAGGGTTCACGGCCTGTTTCGAGGCGTTGAACAACAGAACACCGCCGGTGTCTTGCGCTTCCATGACGCGCACCGCGCATTGCGCCACGGTTTGATGGGCGAAGAAGTTCAACTCAAAGCTCTCGCGTAGAATTGCATCGGACACCGTGCCAATCCGACCCTGCCATGCCGCGCCGGCATTTGAGACGACGATATCGACGCCGCCCAAGCCTTTGCACACATCATCGAAGGCTTCCTGAACAGAGTCCCTGTCGGTGACATCGCAGGCGATGCCAAGGCCGCCGAAACCCGATGCCGCTTCCTTGGCCGCGTCGCCATTCAAGTCCGCCAGCACCACTTCAGCCCCTTCGGCCGCGAAGGCGCGCCCGGTGGCCTGGCCGATGGCGCCGGCGCCGCCGGTGACCAATACGATATGACGCGCAAGCGGCTTTTCCGCAGCCTTGCCGAGCTTAGCTTGCTCCAACGACCAATACTCGATCTCGAAAAGATCGGCCTCATCGATCGTTTCGAAACGCCCGATCGCTTCAGCGTCGGTGATCACGCTAATGGTTGTCTCCGCCAAGTCGGCGACTACCGCCGCGTCCTTCGCGGACTTACCCAAGGCAAAGAGGCCCATACCCGGGACCAGCACCACGCGCGGCGCGGTGTCTAGTCGTTTCCGGGGCATTTCCTGCCGCGCGTTGTGACGGTCAAAATATGCCGCATAAGACTTCGCGAATCCTTCAAACGCCTCTTGCGCCGCTGTCTTGAAAGCATCGATGAGTCCACTTTCAGGTGGCGGAACAATTAATGGCAGGCCCTTCGTCCGGATCGAGTGATCCGGCGTCACAACGCCAACCTGGCCATACCGCATGAGGTCCTTACCATTGACATAGTCGAGAATGGCCGGAGAAGTCCGGTGTGCCACGATCCAGCGCGTATAACGGCCGTCCGACGGCGCCAACGGGATCGCGGCGCACCCTCTCAGGATCGGCGCAACCGCCGATGCGGGCGCGACGGATTCAGGCAGCTTCGCCGGGACGAAAACCGGCTTGTTGCCTTCTTTGAGACGCTCCTCCGCAAGCGCGACAAGGCCAATCATGCGCTCATAGGCCTCGCGTGCCGTTTCGCCGAAACTAAAAATCCCGTGTTTGAGCAGGATCAGCCCTTCTGCATCGGGATTGGCCGCCGAAACCTCCTGCGCTTTCTTGGCCAAGGCAAAGCCCGGCATGATGTAGGGCACGAGCGCCGCGCGATCACCGAAAACCTCGGCGCAAATCTCTTCGCCGTCTGGTTGATCCGTCACTGCCAGAACCGCAGCCGCGTGGGTGTGGTCGACAAATTTGTGCGGCAGGAATGCGTGTAGCAACGCTTCCACAGAGGGGTTTGGCGAAGTGCTGTCCAAAAGACTCGCCCGCTGCGCATTGACCATGTCTTCGTCGCTCAACGCATCGAGTGCGAGCAAGGGACGCACGGATTCCAATCGCATGGCCGGGAGCCCCGGCGGTTCGATCAACGCCATATCCCAGCCCGATCCCTTGACGCACATGGCCTCCACCGGCGTGCCGGTAAGGTCCGTCAGTTCCGTCTTGACCGAGGTGTTGCCGCCCCCGTGCTGCACAAGAAGAGGCTCACCGCCAAGCAAGCGCGTCGTGTAGACGCGCAACGCCAAGTCCTCCCCTATGCCCCGGGGGCCGTAGTGCGCAACTGCGGCACGTGCGTCGTCGTCGGACCAGAGATTGTCCATTCATTCCTCGGTTGGCGGGCAATGGCTTTGAATACGGTCGCCTTTTCAAATGGTCAACCGGTCGGCGGCGCAATCTTCGGCGATCAAAATGTCTCGACCCAGGGGCGCAGCTCGACTTCCCAGGCCCAACTGCTCCGATGTTGCTGGTGGACGTGCAAATAGGTCTCTGCAATGGCGTCCGGTTCGAGCATTTTGTCGCCTTCGACAGACATATCGACCGGGCGAATCCCGCCGTCGATGACGAAATGCGCGATGTGAAGACCTTGCGGCGACAGCTCACGCGCCATGCTTTGAGCTAAACCGCGCAAAGCAAACTTCCCCATCGCGAAGGGCGCGGACTGCGGATAGCCTTTGACGCCGGCCGAGGCGCCGGTGAAGAAGATGCTTCCCTGGCCGCGCGGCAACATGACCTTGGCCGCCGCCTGGCCCATCAAAAACGCACCGTATACGGTGACCGCCAAACTCTTCTCGACATCCGCCGCACGGATCTCCGTAATCGGCCCGCGCGTTCTGAAGCTCGCATTATAAACGGCGACTTCGAGCGCCCCGAAATCGGAAGCCACCGCATCGAATAGTTTCGCCACATCCGCTTCGCGACTGCCGTCGCAGGCATAGGCACGTGCGCCGGTCTCCGGAACCAACTCACCGAGCTTGTCCGGATCGCGCGCGGCGAGTGCGATATCGTAGCCATTCTTTGCGAACAAGCGCGCCAAGCTTGCGCTCAATCCGCTACCAGCACCGACAATCAGGGCACATGGTTTCTCCGCCATTGCTCGACCTCCAGTCAAAGTCTTTTCGGTTGTTGTCGTCCCATCATCCGTTCTTCTCCGCGTAGCGCAACCAGCATAAACCGACACGCCGATGCGCCAATTCGCCGCGTGACCAGCCATGCCGGCCCCGCAATAATCGCGCCGTATCAATGGTGGGAGGGATATCGGTCATGGCGGACAATGAGTTTGAGGGGCGCACCGCGCTGGTAACCGGCGGATCACGCGGCATCGGGCGCGCGATATGCGTGCGTCTCGCCCAATCCGGCGCCAAAGTTGCGATCAACTATGTTTCAGATGCGGACGCAGCGCGCGAAACCCGCAAGTTGGTCAACGAAGCGGGCGGCGAGGGGCGGATCTACAAAGCGGATGTCTCGGAGCTCGATCAAGCCACCGCCATGCATAAGGAGATCGAGGCCGAATTCGGTCCGATCGACTTGTTGGTGACGAATGCCGGGATCGCCAAGTTCGCCGACGACACCGAGATGGGCGCGGATGTCTGGAACGAGATTTTGAAAGTCAATATCAATGGAACCTTCCATCCGGTCTGGCTTGCCAAGGACGGCATGACCGAACGCGGCTTCGGCCGCATCGTTTGCATTTCTTCGATCGCTGGACTGCGCCCCAACACGACCCGCCCGAACCGGTTGATAGCCTACGGCACGTCGAAGGCGGCGGTGATCGGCTTCGTGCGCAATTGCGGCAACGCTTTCGGGCCTGAAATTCGCGTCAACGGCGTCGCGCCCGGCCTGATTGACACCGACATGACCAAAGACATGAGTGAGGAAAACCGCCAGATCGTCATCTCGCGAACGCCCATGCGTCGGACCGGCAAACCTGAAGACATCGCCGAACTGACGCACTTCCTGCTCAGTGAAAGAGCAAGCTTCATCACCGGCCAGACCTACGTCGCGTCCGGCGGTTTGGTGACTTTGCCGTAATCTGACGATCGGCGCCGCAGAAACGGAGCGGGCCGGATCTCGGGTTGATCCGGCCCGGCTGCTTTGTTTAGGCCACCAGCTTCGCGATGACTTCCGGCGCAAGATGCGGAGCCGGGTCGGATTTCTGCCAGCACGGCAGCGCTTCGACGCGCGTCATCCACGCGCGCAGGTTCGGATAGTTCTCAAGCGGCAGCTTTTGGAAACCGTGCAGATGCATCGGGGCGGCGACCGCGATGTCAGCAATCGTCGGATGATCGGCTGACAACCAGTCCTGACCGCTCAGGCGTTCCTCCAAGATACCGGCCAGATGATGGAAATTTGGCGCGGCGCCCTCAAGCACGGCATTATCGGGTTTGTCATCCAGAATTGGCTTTACGACATTCTCCACCAAATAGATGTAGCAAGCGCCGAACCATTTGCTCGATTCCCAAAGCAGCCAGCGTTGAATGTCAGCGCGGACTTTGGGGTCCGTCGGATAGGCCTCGGCATTGCCGGTCTTTTCCGCCGCATAAACCATGATCGCGTTCGATTCCCAAAGCTTCATGTCGCCGTCCACCAGGGCCGGGAGTTCGGCGTTCGGGTTGATCGCGGTAAATGCCGCTTCTTTGTGCCCGCCACCGAAATAGTCGACGTGGGCGGACTCATAGTCGGCACCGATTAGGTCAAGACCGGCGATCACCTTGCGGCAATTCACCGTGATTGGGTCGTAGTACAGTTTCATGTCTTTCCTCCACAGAGATGTTCTGATTGTCGCCTGTGCATCTTTTGCGACTTTCGCCAGTATCCATCCGCGCTCGGGAGCGTTCTAAGCCCCTTCGCTACTCATATCACGCTCGGCGATGATTGCCGCCCCGCCCGCATCTGGCAAGCGATTGGTTTGGGCCCGTCTAGCAGCGAACGCGTTTGCCAAGCGCAGCGGCGGCGACCGGATCGCAGACGATGATGTCGTGAAGAAACGCGCCCTCCAGCCGGACCCCGGTTAGAGTCGCGTGGGTAAAGGTGGCGCCGACCAAATTCGCCTCGCGCAAATCCGCGCCCGACAGATTCGCCCCGCGAAAGGACGCCTGCGCGAGATTCGCCCCGACGAGGGACGCGTCATGCAACTCGGCGCCGTCCAATTGCGCCCCAAACAGTATCGCGCGATTCAACGTCGCACCTTGCAAGTTGGCATCGGTCAGGCGCGCCGAAGTGAGTCGCGCATGGCTCAGATTCGCACCCGCGAGCATCGCGCCCTCCAAATCTCGATGGCTCCAACGAATCGCTGTCAGGTCGCATCGTTCGCAAGACAACGGCACCGACGTCGGATGCCGAAAAAGAATCTCCCGCGACTCTCTCTGGGACCAGATATACGTGAAAAGGATGATCGCGAAACTAAAAGCCGCAACGTAAACGCCTAGTTTCATTGATCGAACCATCATGGACTTGCTATGCTAGCTAATTCGCGCACTATACCAGAATCAGGCGCAGGCTCAGGAGGGCGCTACATATATGCTCAGCAACACGGAGGACCAGATGAACGAAAGCCCGATGGCGAGTGGCACGATGACGTCGAATGCGCCAAACACGCAGGGAATGGAGTCTGTCATCAGCGCCGGCTTGAGAGTGGTCGGGAATTTGGAAAGCGATGGCGATGTCGTGATCGCCGGGACGGTGGAAGGCGATATTTCGAGCCGCGGCCTGACCGTCAGTGAAGGCGCAACCGTTAAAGGCGCCATCACCGCCGAGATGGTGACGATCCTCGGCGTCGTCGAAGGCGAGATCAAAGCGCGGTCGGTTGGCATTGCCAAATCCGGCGAGATGACCGGCGATATCGAATACGCCACGTTGGCGATTGAAGACGGTGCGATCCTGGAAGGCTCTTGCCGGCGCATCAAAGCGGGCGCCGACGCGAAAGTCTCCAAGCTCAAGGCTGTCGAGGGCGGTGCGGGCAAGGCACCGGCAACAACTGCGGCGGCGGCGGCAAAGCCAGCTGAAGAAATCAAGCCTGAAGCCGGCTGAGTAACGTCCCCCTCGTGTCTGGAAAGGAGAGCCGACCGGCTCCCGGTCGCATACGCGCATGAGACTTCTTCGACAACAAGAAGATGCCCCGCACAACAATGTGGCCCGGCCTCTCCCACCGGCGGACAGTGAGCCTGCGTTCATATCGTCGAACCTTAGCGTAAACGGAACGATGAGCGGTAATGTCGACGTTATGATCGACGGTCATGTCCAAGGTGAAATCCGCGGGCGCAGTGTGTCGATTGGGCAAAATGCAGAGGTGGAGGCGTCGCTCAAAGCGTATGTCGTCGACATTGCGGGTGAGTTGCGTGGCCGCATCGAAGCGATGACGGTAAAGGTCGCGCAGAGCGCCAAAGTCGACGCCACCATTTTTCATCATGAACTCAGCATTGAGAAAGGCGCCGCTATCAAGGGGCTTCGGCCCTGGCGCCCGGCCGCTGACATGGAGCAACGCCGCGAATCTTGGTAGTCAGCGTCGCGGGCGATCGCGCGTAGGATCGCAATCGCCGGCGACGCTGATCGCCTATTATTACGAATCGCACACAGCGATTCTGCGCGGTCGGCAATCAGTCTGTCATCGACTCATTACTATTGATTAGCCGATTACAGATAGCCAAGACCCTTGAGCGACACGTGCCCGTCGCGCCCGATAATCAGGTGATCGTGAACGCTGATACCGAGCGCCTTGCCCGCCTCGACAACGCGCTCGGTGGTCGCGATGTCTTGCTGTGACGGTGTCGGATCGCCGCTCGGATGATTGTGCACGAGTATTAGGGACGACGCACCGAGTTCGAGCGCACGGCGCACCACCTCACGCGGATAGACAGGCGTATGGTCGACCGTTCCTGATTGCTGCAGTTCGTCGGCGATCAAGACATTCTTGCGATCAAGAAACAGAATCCGGAACTGTTCCGATTTGCGATGCTGCATGCTGACCCTGCAGTAATCGAGTAGCGCTTGCCACGAACTGATGGACGGTCGATCCATGACATGATCGCGCAACGCGCGGTGGCTGGCGGCTTCGACGATCTTCAATGTCGCGATGACCGACTCGCCGACACCGCGAATGCGACTCAGTCGGGCCGGTTCAGCAGCGATCAGCTCCGCGAAGGAGCCGAATTCGGCGAGCAATTTCTTAGCTAACGGTTTCACGTCGCGGCGCGGCAGCGCCGAGAACAAGAGCAACTCCAGGAGCTCGTAGTCGGCCAGCGCGTCCGGGCCGCCTTTCAAGAATCGTTCACGGAGACGTTGCCGATGCCCAGCCGAATCCCGGGAACCATCCGACTCGGCGTCGGGGGTGCTGGCCGAACGGCCGGATTTGGCCGGCGCCACCGGATGATACCTAGGCGTAGGGTGGGTGATGGAGGCCGGACGGTGACGTCGTGAAAATTTCGTGGCCGTCCGCCGTTACCGCGATGGTGTGTTCGAACTGCGCGGACAAAGATCGGTCTTTTGTCACGGCCGTCCAGCCATCGGACAGCACTTTCACGTCGAACCGGCCAAGATTGATCATCGGCTCGACTGTGAAAAACATGCCCTCGCGAAGCGTCAAGCCCTCGTCAGGCCGCCCGTAATGCAGCACGCTCGGCGCATCATGAAAGACTCGGCCGATGCCATGGCCGCAAAAGTCCCGCACTACCGAGCAGCGTTCCGACTCGGCAAAGGATTGAATCGCATAGCCAATGTCGCCCAGCGTCGCGCCAGGGCGCACCACATCAATGCCGCGCATCATCGCGTCATAGGTCACCTGGGTCAGGCGTTCAGCCTTGCGCGGCACTTTTCCCAGCCAAAACATGCGGCTCGTATCACCGTGCCAGCCATCGAGAATCACGGTGATATCAATATTGACGATATCGCCCTTGGCCAATTTCTTGGCGTCATCGGGGATGCCGTGACACACCACATGATTGACCGACGTGCACACGGATTTCGGAAAGCCGCGATAATTGAGCGGGGCCGGGATCGCACCGTGTTTCACGATATAGTCGTGGCACAGGCGATCAATTTCGCCTGTCGTGATACCCGGTTTTACGTGCGGCGTGATGAAGTCCAGCACTTCGGCGGCCAACCGGCCAGCCCTGCGCATGCCCTCGAATCCCTCGGCATCGTGCAGCTTGATCGAGCGGCCCTGTTCGGTCCCGCGCGCGGGCGTTTCCACCGGATGCAATTGCGGCGTTGTCGTTGTCACCTTAGGTCGATCCGTTCCCTGTCTCATCCCACGTCACAGCCAACACGGCCAAGCAACCAGAAACGGTAGTCATATGGCCTTTACCGGATGATCGGCAAGGGCGCATCCACCGTGATGCCGTCGGTGGTGAGCCGGCAGGCATAACACAGCGCCTCGACGCCCTTGTCCAGCGCGGCTCCAAATGCCGCGTCATAGGTCGGGTCGATATCGCCTGCGATACGGAAATCGGCGCAATCTTCCCGTTGCACCAGGTAGAACATGACCGCGCGCTGACCGTCGGCAACCATCGCCGCTAATTCGCCCAGGTGCTTGGTTCCGCGCGCGGTAACGGCATCGGGAAACTCGGCGCCGTGGTCCCGCTTCAAGTGCACATTCTTGATTTCGACGTAGCAGAGTGGCCGGTTCGGCGCCTCGAGAAGCAGGTCGATCCGCGAGTTTTTGCCGTATTTCACCTCGCGCCGGAGGCCATCATAGTCCGCAAGTTCGGGGACGGCCCCTGCTTCGACCGCCTCGGCCACAATCTGGTTCGGCCAAGCGGTGTTGACCCCGACGAGCCCGCCATCGATACGCGCGAGTTCCCAAGACCAACGTAGCTTGCGCGATGGGTTGCGCGCCGGTGAAAGCCAGACCTCGATCCCCGGATCCTTCAAACCGATCATGCCACCCGGATTGGCCACATGCGCCGTAATCTCGCGTCCGTCCTCAAGACGCACATCGGCGAGGAAGCGTTTATATCGGCGCAAAAGCGTGCCACGGACGAGGGGATCAGGGAAGTGCATGTGTCCGCATCATATCAACATGCGGCGTGCTGGCCCACGCAGGGTTTTGGACGCGTCGCCATGTCCGCTATTCTAGGGACCACGGAGGCGGACATGACGAAACACAATCCCACCGCGTGTGCCTTGATCATCGGCAACGAGATCCTTTCGGGGCGCACGCAAGATGTGAACCTGAACTACATCGCCACCCGTTTGACCGAACATGGCGTTCAAATGGCGGAAGCGCGCGTTATCCCGGATGTGGAAGAGGTCGTCGTCGCGACACTTAACGAGTGTCGCGCAAAATACGATTACGTCTTTACCACCGGCGGCATCGGGCCGACGCACGACGACATCACGGCCGAGTGCGTCGCCAAGGCATTCGGCGTGCCATTGATTCAGCATGCGGACGCTCGGTCGATCCTGGAAGAGCAGTTCAAGGCTCGAAACATTGAGTTGAATGAAGCGCGTTTGCGCATGGCCAATACGCCGGAAGGCGCGAGCCTGGTCGAGAACCCGGTTTCCGGCGCACCCGGCTTTCGCATGGACAATGTCTTTGTCCTAGCGGGCGTGCCGTCGATCATGAAAGCGATGTTCGAAAGCGCGCTGTCCGAGATCCGCGGCGGCAAACCGATCGAGTCGCGCACCGTGATCGCGTTCCTCCCTGAGGGCACATTGGCCGGACCGCTGCGTACATTACAGGGCGACTATCCCGACATCGATATGGGCAGTTACCCGTTTTACAAAGTCGGGCGATACGGTTCCAACTTGGTGTTACGCGGAACCGATTCGGGACGACTCGGCGAAGCCGTCGATCGGTTGGTCAAAATGGTGGGTGATTTGGGCGGCGAGCCGCAACTCGAAGCTTAAGCCGGACGTCTTTGGAATAGCACTCGAATCTTGCTGCAGGCACGAATCACCGTCTTGCCCGGTTGATCCACATCATGGCCGCCGAACTCCGAAACACGTTATGCTTACGTAACGAAAGTACGGGGATTCCAATCATGGTTGCCTCTTTGGAGGTCGGCTTCAAAAACATGGCGCCATCGGATGCCGTGCAGAACGACATTCGTGCCCGTGTCGCGAAGCTCGACCAATATTTCGCCAAGATCACCCGCTGCCATGTGACGGTCGAGGCGCCGCATCGTCATCATCGGACGGGCCGGCAATATCATGTCCGCGTCACCGCCAGTGTGCCGGGCCGACGCCTGGTCGTCAGCAATGATCCAGGGCGCGACGAAGCGCATGCCGACGTTTTGGTCGCGGTCCGCGACGCCTTTAACGCCATGACGCGTCAGGTGAAGGACTATGTCCGGACACTACGGCGCGAGGTCAAAGTCGCCGCCGAGCCACAGCAAGAGGGCAAGGTGATCAAGCTGTTTCCCGAAGACGGATATGGCTTCATCGACATCGGCCAAGAAGGCGAGGTGTACTTCCACCGCAACAGCGTCATCGGCGATGCATTCGCGAAGCTCGCACCCGGCAGTCGCGTCGCGGTGGTGGTTGCCGGCGGCGAAAGCGAACACGGCGCCCAAGCCAGCACGGTGCGCCCGCACGCCTGAGTGACGCGGCTAAACGCCACGTCGACGTGCGTTCTACTGGCCGAATACGGTCTTTTCAGTGCGTTCGTTCTAAGGCCTGAACACGCGGCGAAGGGATGCGCATTAACGCGCCAAATCCTGCACACTCTGCTATAAATCGAGCCCATGCCCGCTTGGTGGAATTGGTAGACACACAGGACTTAAAATCCTGAGGCCGCAAGGCCGTGCCGGTTCGAGTCCGGCAGCGGGTACCACTTGCGTTGGCTATCTTGGCCTCGAGAGTGGGCGATACTTAACGGAGCAATCGCGTCGGCGTTAAGCATCCAAATTTCGTCTTACGTAGCACGCCACATGTATGGAGGGTTTTGAATGAGACTTCGTTCCGACGATCCGGCCAGAGAGTTGATGGCCGAATTGGACCCCGGCGTTCTCATGCTGATGGGCGGTCGCCCGGGCCACGGCAAAACGGTACTCGGCTTGCAGCTAGCCGTAGAGGCCGCGCGCACCGGGCGCGACAGCTATTTCTTCACACTCGAAGAGACCGACGCGGACATGGCCGAACGGCTGGAATCATTGGATCTGGCGCGGGATGGTCAGGACCGTGACCTGACCATTGATTGCGATGAAAGCATTGATTCCGGCTTCATCTTGGATCGGGTTCAGGATGCAGGGAAAGCGCCTTTTGTCGTGGTGGATTTTCTCCAGCGCCTAGACCAACAAACCGGCAATGCTTCCCTGGGTGAGCAGTTGCAAGACTTGCAGCATCTCGCGGCAAATTCTGGCGCCTCGATCGTGGTCTTGTCGCAGATTGATGAATCCTTCGATGCGGGCGGGAAGGAGATGCCAACGACGGCGGATGTTAGCCGCTTAGACCGGAGAGAACTGGTCGCCTTCACGAAGACCTGCTTCCTGCACGGTGGCTATGTCGAAGTAGAAGTAAATCGGTAGATTTTTGTGTAACGATAAGGCCGTCGCGCGTCGGGACAGGTCATCGACAAAGAATTTCGTCTAACCAGGTGTCGCTTGCCGGGGGAACTTCGCACTAAACGAGATAAGAGCCCCCTGAGACTACGGGCGCTGGCGAGCGGTCTTTGATTGGCGTACCGGCGGGTGGCGCCCGCCGTTCCCAACGTGTCCATCCCGGTTTCCCAGGATATCCGCTCAACACTGGCTGCTATGGGCCGCCACTCCTCAGCGAACGATGCTGATCCTAGGGTTCCGACCGGGTTGGGTTGCGCGACCCAATTCGGTCCGTCCCGCTAGAAGCCGCCGCGCCTTGCGGGCTTGGCGGCCCCGCCTTCTCCGAAGAGGGCGGGCTTAAGCGTCTTTCACATCGTCCCGGCCAGCGCTTTGCGTTTCCATGCGTGGAAAGGCATGTGCTTGGGTTGGATTCGCACCAACGACCTACAGAGTTAAGATCTGTCGCTCTACTTCTGAGCTAACAAGCTGCAACCTACGACGATGAGGCTGGCCGGTGCCTCCGTTTCCTTTTGGGGAACGAAATAGCACTCACCGCCTGTGACTTGGGCGTGAACCCGCACCACGGTATGTCAGGACATTTCGGCCCTTGATACTGCGATCCGCCCTTGGCTCACCGGCCTTGGACCAGACCACTACCGCTTACCAATCGCACGCAGCCCAGATGACCACCGGCGCGGATGTCACACCGCTTTTCGCCAGCCACTTTCGACCGGCTTATCCTTACGGACCAGACTGGGATACGGCTTCGCTCCCTCAACGGAAGCCCCCTCACGGGAAAGGCCGCGGCTTGTTTGGATGGACCTCCGAAGAGGCGATGCTACGTAGGCGTCACACCTTTACGACGGTCACCCGCCGCTATCCTAACGACCCCAAACGGCCGAGCATGCGTATACGTCGAAACGAGATTATTGTAAATAAGAATTATTCAAAAAAAGACTTGTTGCGGTTTGCCTCACGGAACGGGATGAGAATGGCGTCGGCTGAGTGTTTCCCGTGTCCGGCTCCGGACACGACGTGCGGTGAGGGGCGCTATGCCGCCGCCTTCAGCGACAAGGGGAGGGCATGGACGCCGCGCAAGACGAGCGACAGATCCCATTCCAGATGATCGGCGTTGAGCGCGATCGAAGGAAATCGTTCCAGAAGACGGCGCAGCGCAATTTCGCCTTCGACCCGCGCCAACTGCGCGCCGATACAGAAGTGCAGTCCGTAGCCGAACGACAAATGCCGGTTGGGATCGCGGGTAATGTCGAAGCGTTCGGGATCTTCGAAATGGTCCGGATCGCGGTTGGCGGCAGCAAGCATCAAGAAGGTCCGATCGCCCTTCTTGATTTGCTTGCCACGCAGTTCGAAATCCTCCGCCGCGAGGCGCATCACGGCGTGCGCCGGCGACTCGTACCGCAGAATTTCCTCGACCGCCGTCGACATCAAATCCGGATTGGCACGCAGTTTCTTCAACTGGTCGGGACGTTCCAAAAGCAGGACCATTCCATTGCCAATCAAATTGGTAGTGGTCTCATGGCCGGCGAACAATAAGACAACGCAGTTGCCCACCAATTCTTCGCTGCTAAGGCTGCCATCTTCGTCGTGCGCGTTGATCAAAGCGTCGACCAGCGCGCCCTTGTCGCCCCGCGCGCGGCGTTCGGCGACGATCTCATGGAAGTATTGATTGAGTTCCGCGAGTGCGCGGGCGCCGCGCTGATACCGATCCGGGACCGCGAAAGAAACGCCGACAACGGTCGCAAGATCGTCAGACCACGCGCGGAACCGATCGATATCCTGGTCTGGTACGCCCAAAATATGAGCGATGACCGTCGCAGGTAGCGGATAAGCAAAGTCGCCGATCAAATCGATGTCCGGGCGCCCGTCGGCGCTGCGCAACAAGTCATCGACGATTTCGGTTATCCGGCCACGCAAGGCCTCGATCGCGCGCGGCGTAAAGGCATCGAGCATGAGCCGACGCAACACCGTATGGCGCGGTGGATCATTGAACACGACCCATTTGGCAAGCAAATGTCCCATGCGCGCCGCATCTGGTTGTTCGTCGCGGGCCCTTTGGTCCGCAAACGGGGTGGCGCGATCGGCCGAAAAACGCGCGTCGCGTTGCGCCATCCGCACGTCATCATAGCGGGTTACGACCCAACCACGGAGGGGCGGGCACCAATGTACCGGGTCTTCGGCGCGTAGCCTTTGGTAAATCGGGTAGGGGTCCGCCATCACCTCGGGGCGAGTTGGGTCAAATTCTATGCTCATCAGCGTGCGTCTTTGTTCTCGGATAACGACGGGAATAGGCCATCGGTCGACTCAATTATATCGATAACGCCGCATTTCTGTGCCGATGTCTACGGAGACGCGCTCTTGATCCAGGTCAGAGACGGCGCTCCGAGCGTCGCGATACCAATCAATCTCGAAAGACGTCCGTATCCTGGAGAATGGAGGGTCTCGATGAAAGGGACCGTGACTTGGGTGGTGGTGGCCGACGGGGCCCGTGCACGTCTATTCGCCAACAACGGACCGGGCAAAGGCTTAACTGCGGTCCCCAATGGTACCTTTTCCGGACCAAATGCGGCAGCGCGAGACATCGGCTCGGATCGTCCGGGACGGACCTTTGACAGCGCGGGCGATGGTCGTCACGCCAAGGAACCACGGTCGGATCCGCAACGCACTGAGAAACGCGATTTCGTCCACACCGTTGCGCAGCATCTCCGCCACGCCCACAATCGGCAGGCCTATGACCGTTTGGTCCTTGTTGCACCGCCGCAAGCGCTCGGCGATCTCCGGGCCAGCCTCGATAACGGCGTGCGGGCGAAGATTTCAGCCGAACTCAACAAGGACCTGACGCACTTGAAGGATCACGAACTCGCGGAACCGATCGGCAAAGTCTTGGCGGTTTGAGCGAGGGGTAGGGGCCCGGTGTCATTCAAGAAGATCATGGTTCCGCTCACCGGTTGGTCGGGCACACAAGAGTATAACCCGGAGTCCGATGCGCTGGACATGGCGCTCAGCATGGCGGACGCAATCGACGCCCATGTCGAAGCCTATTTGTGCGCGCCGCATGCCGGCCCAACCGAAGCCCTCATACCGGACGGGCTTCCGGGATCGGCCGCCGAGCTTCTTATGACCGAAATTGAAAAGGCGGTCGCCGAACGTCGCGACGCCGCCGAGGCGATTTTTGAAGCGGCGATGGCGCGCCATCAGGTGCCGCGGCGCGCCGAGCCGGAAGAGTCGGACAAAATCCATTCTGTCGCGTTTGTCGAAGAAACCGGTGACTTCAGCGAGCACCTGGCCGCGCGTGCGCGGCTCGCCGACCTCGTCGTGGTCGGTCTTGGTGCGAAAGGCCGCTCGGTGCCGGATATCGCGGGGACCTGTTTGCGCGAGTCGGGACGCCCGGTCCTGACGGTGCCTGAGGGCCGCACGAAATGGCGCGCGGACACCATTGCGATTGGCTGGAATGGGAGCATCGAAGCCGCGCGTGCCGTCTCGGTCGCAACCGATTTGGTGTCTCATGCAAACAAAGTGACCGTGATTTCGATTGACGAAGACGGTCCCATCGAACCCGGCGCGAACCAACTGGTCGGCACACTCGCCTGGCACGGCATCACAGCGGACACCGTGACATTGGCCGGCTCACGCGAGACAGCGGGCTCTCTGCTGATAGAGCGAGCGGAAGCGATTAGCGCGGATTTGCTCGTCATGGGTGCCTATACCCGCAACCGGTTCAGTCGCTTAATATTTGGCAGCGCGACGGCCGACATATTGCGCGGCGCTACAATCCCCGTGCTGATGATGCATTAGCATTGGCACCTTGGCCGCTGTCGGTCGGAACATGTTGCTCGACCGCGGCAGTGCACAAAAAGGGGCCCACTATGACCATTCAAAGACGCGATTTCTTGGCTGGCGCGGCGAGTGCCGTGATCTTGACCGGCGGTGCGCAATGCCATTCGGCATCCGCGGCGGCGCCGGACAGTCTTGCGCTTTCGGCGGTTTGCGATCTTCACTTCGATCTCATCCCGCCGATCCGCATTCCTAACGGCCCAAGAGGCAGCCGCACAATCTTGCGCGTTGCTGGCGGCCGCGTCGAAGGCCCACGCCTTAGTGGCCGTATTCTCGAGGGCGGCGGCGACTGGGCCGTGATGCGCGCGGACGGCATTTTCGAGGTCGATATTCGTGCGGTGCTCGAAACCGATGATGGCGCGACGATCTACACGCAATATGGCGGTTTGGTGCGGATGTCGCCCGACAATTGGCGCCGTTTCCTCAACGGCGATAAGCCATCGGACTCTGAGTACTACTTTCGCATTACGCCTCGGTTCGAGACCGGAGACGAGCGTTATGGCTGGCTGAATAAGGCTGTGTTTGTCGGCACCGGATTCGATCTGCCACCGACGCCCAAGTACCGCATTT
>JANQOH010000477.1 GCA_028289725.1 Alphaproteobacteria bacterium | reverse complement strand
CCGCGAATTCGCACAATTTGTATGCGATATCCAGGGCCGGCCGGTCACGCGATACGCCCAGATCCGTGCCCACGCCGAACGCATCGATCGGCGCGCCGTTCGTGACCAGATTGGCGATTTTCACCTCATCGAGGCCGCCACTCGCAAATATCTGCACGCGTTCCAGCCCCGCTTCGTCGAGCATTCTCCGCGCGGCGACCGACAAGGCGCCCAGGTCGCCGGAATCGAGGCGTATGCCGCGAACTTGAAACCGATCCCCCATCTCTCGGGCAAGCGCGCACACTTTCGAAACGCCGGCGAGCGTGTCGTAGGTGTCGACCAAAAGGATGGTGTCCGGATAAGTCTTTAGGAAGCTGCGAAAAGCGGAAAGCTCGTCGTCGTGGGCCTGAATGTAACTATGCGCCATCGTCCCCGCGACGGGGATGTCATACATGCGTCCAGCGAGCACATTCGACGTGGCGCTCATCCCCCCGATATAAAAAGCCCGCGCGCCGTTCACCGCCGCTTCCGCCCCATGCATGCGCCGCGCAGCGAAATCAACCACGGTTCGGCCAGCGGCGGCCTTAACCACCCGCGCCGCCTTGGTGGCGAGAACCGTGTCGACATGGATCCGGTTCATCACCATCGTTTCGACCAACTGCGCCTCAGCGATCGGCGCGGTGATTTCAAGGATCGGTTCGTTGGCAAACACCGGTGTGCCCTCAGGCACAGCATGCACCGATCCGGTAAACCGGAATTTCGACAGCCAGTTTAGGAACGTGTCGGAAAAGCGGCCGAGCGAGGCCAAGTAATAGATTTCCTGCGAACCGAAGCGCAGGTTTTGCAAACAGTGCAACACCCCCGCCAAGCCGCAAGCCAACAGGTAATTGCGCTCCTCCGGCAAGCGCCGCACAAAAAGGCTAAACACCGCCTGCTCGTCGAGACCTTCCTCGACATAGGCCTGGGCCATGGTGAGTTCGTAAAGATCGGTGAACAGCGCGAAATTCTGATCATCGACCCACGGTGCGTCGCGTGTCGGCATGGGCAGCTTACTTCGCGCTCAAGTTCAGACAGGTAGCCGAGCAACGGATTATGAACTGACCGGCGCTGACGATGTCGATGGTCCAGCGGCCGCCGCCACGATCGACGACGTCGCAGCTCGTCTCAACAAACGCATTGAATCGCGACATCGCGACGCCGCTCAAGGAGCAGATATCCCACTCACCCGGCAGAGGACAGGAGCGGCTTTCGCCGGCATCCGGCGTACAAGAAAAGGGACCGCCGGACTCGATGCGCGGCAGGGCGGACATTCGGCTGCCGTCCGGAAATGCGAAACCGCCGCGGTTCGATCGGATCACGCCATCCACCGCCAGGCCGGTCGGCACGTCGGCGTCTTCTGCGTCTTCCGCCTCTCCCGCTTCGTCGGACTCTTGCGCGATCGCCCGTCCATCGAGCGACAAAACGCCTGCCGTTCCAAGTAGACAAAGGGCGAGGACGGACCGCAAGCAAGCGTTGAGTATCATCGTCCGTGCCTCCGCCAGGCTATCGTCGTCATGCGCGCATTATATCGGTGGCAATGTGCACGGAAACCGCCGACATCCTTAGCGCCAACGGATCGCCGGCCTGGCGCGGTATTTCACGGACCTTGGCTAAGCGCCGAAGCGCGACATCATCTCTTCGGCTGACGAATCAAACCCCTCCGCCACCTGCCGCACATAGGCCAATAAGGCATGTTCATTGGGATGAAGCGATCCGGCCGCTGACAGATGGCCGGCCAGCCACTCGGCCTCACCGTTGTCCAACCGGCCCGGCGTATCGCCAGCCTGAAGCAAATAGGCCGTGATGCCTTTGACAAACGTGTCATGCCACGCGGGCGCGTTGTCCTTGTCCGCTGTGGCCTTGTGCAAAGCAAACAAGAGATTGGCCTCGCGCTGCCCAATGAACAGACCACCATCACCGCCGGGGCCGTAGATGACCGTGCGGATCAGCGCGACATCATTGTCATCAATGGTTTCCTCGCGCGCACCGCCCTGAAAGACCGAACGGTCATCTCGCAGCACGTGATCTTCGAGCGTTTGAATAACGGCGTCGGACAGTTCCCGCGGACAGTTGCTGCCCCGATCGATCAGGCGAATGACCAAATCGAACATGGTTCGATCGGCAATGCCGCCGTTCGGGCCGAAAAATGGCCGTAATCGACTAACCGCGTCGTCTCGCACCTCGAGTTTGAGCCCTTCGCCAACGAGAAGATAATCGTCCAATGCCTCGATCATTAAACGATCGAAATCTTCGTGCCGGTCGTTCGTCGCGCCGTAAAGGCGAAGCAGAAGATCGGCCTCCTCCGACGAAATCGAACCATCTCGGTAAAGGTTGCGCCGAAGCTCCACAACGTCTTGCGCGCCGATTTTTCCGTCCGCCAGCACGGTTTCGGCCAGACCCGCCAATGAGACGGTCAAGGTGTCCGTATCGGTCATGATCCATAACTCACATATGCGATTGGTCGCTATGCGGCGGAACACCCCGGATCCGCGGCGATTTGGCCCAAGCGTTCGACGATCGACAATCGATCGCCGTCGCCGCGCGCGACAACAAGATTGTAACTAGCATGATGCGAGGCAGCGTCGATGGTGATCGGGCCCGTAGCCGACCCGAATGTGAGGTTCGGCAAAGTCGCGAGCACGGAAGCGGCCGAAACCTCACCGGATTTGCGGCAGGCTTCGGCAATCGCCGTTACGGCTGCGTAATGGGTAAAGCCATAATATGTGACGATCGTTTCATCGTTCGAAACACGGTGCATACGGTCTACCAGATCGGGCACGCCGCCTTCGGGGTCGGCAGCAATGAATGGCGTTACGGTGGTAACGGCGCGCGCCTCGTCCGGCATGAGTTGCGCGGCGTGAATCTCATTGAAGCCCACCCAACCGAACCGCACTCTTTCGAGCAATCCTTGAGCGCGGGCCTGTTCGACGAAGGCCGCGCCATGCGGGCGCGGCACGCAGAAGATTACGGTATCCGCTTCGGACTCGTCGATCCACTTGATAACACGCTTGAAATTGCGCTCGCCAATATTGGTATGCGCCTGTCCGAGAACCTTTCCGCCTTCGTCGTTCAAGATATTGAGCGCCGCTTGGCTGAACCCGCCGCGTTGCCAACTCGAGTAGCTGCCGACCAAAAAATAGGAACGCCCTTCGCCGGCATCGAGATGGTGTATGAGCGGTAGCGTGTCTTGGTTCGGAACCGGTCCCAGCGAGAAAAAGTTTGACAAGCAATGATTGCCTTCATTGTTGCTGGCGCACACGAGCGGCACGTTCAAATCTTTCAATGCGCGTGAGGCCGCTTTCCGTCCGGCGGCAATGAATGGCCCCACGACGGCCGAAACGCCCTCTTCTTCGACCAAGGCGCGGCACTGGGCCGCCAAACCCTGTGGCGCGCCCTGGGCGTCCCGGTAGAGAATTTCGATCGGCCGGCCGAGCACGCCGCCAGCGCCATTGATTTCACCAACCGCGGCTTCGACCCCCAACCACATTTGCTCGGCGAGCAGTCGCAGACCGCCCGTGAGCGGCAAAAGGGCGCCAATCTTAAGATGCGACGATTGGCCAAATGCCGGCGCACCGGAAAGGCCAAGCGCGGCAACGCTCGCCGCCGCTCCCGCCAATAGGTCGCGGCGATTGGTGCTCGATTGTGCCGATCTGGACATGGCTGCGCCTTTTTTTGCCTTTCGATCCGAGCGCAGTCTGCCTGATCCCGGAGCCGAGGCCAAACCGGCAGGCCGGTGCGTTGCTGCGGTCGGCCTGTTCCGCTAGCCTGATCTGGGACAAGAAGCCAAAAATAAGGGGCGCTCGGCGCCGCGACAGGGAGGCCTAGAATGAAACGCCGCAAGTTCTTGAAGGGCGCCGGAATCGGCGCCGGTGCCGCCGCGCTGGGGACAAGCGGCCTCGCCGCCCCGGCGATCGCACAACAGACCTTTCGCTGGAAGATGCTCACCACGTGGCCGCGTAACTTGCCGGCGATCGGTGTCGGCGCGCAGCGGATTGCCGATGCGATCACCAAAATGTCGGATGGCCGCCTAACCATCAAACTGTACTCCGCCGGTGAACTCGTGCCGGCGTTTGAGACGTTTGACGCGGTGCGCGACGGCGTCGCCGAATGTTGCCACGACGCACCCTATTACTGGATCGCCAAGCATGGCGCGGTGCCGTTTTTCTGTTCGGTGCCAGGCGGCCTGACGCCGCAAGAACACAATGCCTGGATGTATTATGGCGGCGGGCAGGAATTGTGGGACGAGATGTACGCCGAATGGGGTCTGCGCGGATTCTTGGCGGGTACGGGCGGACCGAACATGGGCGGCTGGTACGCCAAAGAGATCAATTCGATCGAAGACATGGATGGGCTGAAAATGCGCATCCCGGGTCTCGGGGCCGAAGTGTTCAATCGGCTCGGTGTTATCTCGGTCAATCTTGCTGGTGGTGAAGTCCTGCCGAGCCTGCAAACCGGTGCGCTTGATGCCGCCGAATGGGCCGGCCCCTACAACGACCTCGCGATGGGCTTCCACAAAGTGGTGAAATACTACTATGGGCCCGGCGTTCACGAGCCAGGTCCCGGTATCGCACTGACGGTCAGCCGTAAGGCCTATGACGAGCTGCCGAGCGACCTGCAGGAAATCGTTCGCGTCGCGGCCGGCGAGGAGAATATGCGCATGCTGGCGGAGACCATCCGCGGCAACGCGGCGGCGCTCGATGCGCTGATCAATAAGCACGGGGTGATCGCGCAGCACTTCCCTGACCCAGTGATCGACGCCATGCACGCGCATTCCGAAGATGTGATCGCGACCGCCGGCGCGATCGATGGCCTGAGCCAACGTATCTACGAAAGCTGGACGGGTTTTCGCAAACAGATGGTCGGGCTCGCCCCATTCGGCGAACTCGGCTACGACATAGGCCGTGCCCGCAATCAGGCGTGAGGGTTTATTCGATTACGCGGCGAAGGCGGTGACCCGCCGTGATCGGCCATAGGCCTTTGTCTATCGCGCGGGCGCCGTCAAACACCACATAGCTTCGACTGCCATAGTGCGGGAGCGGCCGATGTAGCGCGTCCAACGCTTCAAGATTATCGGCGGCAACGATAAAGATTGGTGCGCCGTCCGCTCGGCGGGTCGCCCAAGCACGGGCCGTCCCGTGCGTATTCAGCGACTCAGGAACCTCCGTCAGGCCGACATTCGCCATCGATTGCGCGATATCCTTCGTGAGACCAATGAGCAGCACCGGTCGATCACCGGCATCTTCGATCGAAGCCGCACGGCTTGGGCCCGTTGCGCTTGCTTCAAGCATGCGAACCGCGAGCCCCTCGGCCGACCCTGCGACCGCGTCCGCACCGCCAGCGACCACAAAGACGCTCCTTTCGTCGAGAGTCACGTCGCGCATGATGGCGGGGGTTTCGCCGGGGGCTAAGCGCCGGAACAGGTGATAGTCCGGATCAATCGTGACGGCACGCGGCCGAGCGGAAACTTGAAAACTGGCCTGAACACTTCGGCCGTCTAAACGCACCGATCGCTGGTGCAGCCCGTCGTCGGTTTCGACCACGACCAGCAGCAGCACGTCGTACACCGGCGACGCCTGGACAACCGTGATATCGACACGCCACCCCTCACCGACTTGTTCCGACGCCGCTTCCGTCAAGGCAAACGCCGGCGCACCGCGGCGCTTGGTCCATTGATCGAAAAAGTGCGACAAGTCGCGGTTCGCGGCGGACCCAAAGATGGCGCCAAAATCGTCCCAGCTCGCGGTCTTGCCGGCATATTCTTGCCACACGGCTTTGATCCCGGATTCAAATGCTGCGTCACCGATTTCGGCCCGCAACATGTGAAAGATCGCCGCGACCTTGTTGTAGCCGATAACCTGCGCCGCCGTGTGTTCGCGTACAGTAAAGGCGGTGACGGGTTGATCCCGCTCAGCCGGCAACGCCGCGTAGTCTCGCAGCCAACCGAACCGCATGTCGCGCGCGGCGACCGGGCTCTCCGCCTCCGCCAGCCGGTAGTCGGCCATGAAGGTGGTCAGGCCCTCGGACCAATTGCCATTGGCGTAATCCGGCCGCACGCCATTGCCCCACCAATTGTGGGCGACCTCGTGCGCAAGCGATCGGGTTCGCATAAACGGCATCGGCAGGATCCGCCGACTGAAATAGGTCGCCCCCGGGAATCCGAGTCCGACAGGCAGCGTCGCGGAAACCATGTAGAAAAATTCGTGCGGATAGGGGCCGATCAGGTTTGCATAGTCATCGAGGTAAAGTGCCGCTTGGTCGAGATAAGCCTGGTCCAGGTCGGCTGTTCCCGCATGGAAATAGGTCCTCATGCGGATCGCCCCGTGCTCTCTCTCGGCGACCTCGTACGGTCCGGCAAACAGGACCGGCGGCCCGGCGGCGCTCGCGCCTTCGAAAACAGCGCGGTACCCGTCCGCGGTTTGCTCCTCGTTTCGCAAGGCCGCCGTTGCAACGGCCACTTGCCCGTCCGCCGTGATCAGTTCGAGGCGATAACGTTTCGGGGCCGGGTCGAACAGCGGGAACCAAGCGCGCGCCGGCACAAAACTACCATCCGGGTCAAAAGCGGCAGGCGCCCACGCATCGTCCTCACGCCCTGTGTCCGACCAGCGGGACACCCGATAGGAAATCGTTAACTTCGGCGTTTGAGCACCCTGCGGAATCGCGATGACATGGAGCCCATTGTCCGATGCCACGTCTGCTTGGCGATTGTCGACTTCGGCGCGGGAAAGCGCCATGCCAGTCGGCAGACGCACAGACACGGTGCCCGATTCGTTGACCGCTAACATTGCCGTCACCGAAAACGCTGGGGCCTCCGGATCGATGACAACGGTGATGTCGACCAAATCCGCGCCACGCGCCCCGGACGCCAATAAAAGGAAGTGGCAGGCGCACAGTACAGCGAACCATTTTTGTTTGATCATGTCTCCACGCTAGAAAGTAGTCGGAAATTTCGCAACGAAATCAAGCTGTTCCGAATCGCGGCGAACAACAAGCGGCAACCACGTTCCGGGTGCCTGACGCTGCACGATGGTGATCAATTCGCCGGTCTCCGCGATTGGCACGCCCGCTGCCTCCACGATCACGTCGCCTTGCGCGAGCCCCGTCGCCTCCGCCACACTCTGCGAAGAAACTTGTTGAATTAGGACGCCGCCATCGTCGGACGCGATGAGGACCCCCAGTCTCGGCCCCTGGGCGACGGGCTCGCGCCAATCGCCAATGCCGAACACGGCATCGGCGACGCCCGCCGTCACCGCGTCGCAGGACGGACGTGTGGGCAATAGAACCGCCGCATCCGACACACCCAGATCCGCGAGCTGGTACGGGATGCCGTACCCGAATTCGGCATGCCCTCGCCCCACCAAAGCGACAACGAGTTTTACCGAAGAGTTCGGAGCGTTGAGACGACCCGCGATCGCTTCGGCCATCGCACGGTCCCACGTCAGTTGCGCTTCCACGAAATTCTGGAAACCTGGATCCGCCTCGATGGCCCGCCGCTCGGCGTCCGTCGGCGGATCCATGTCGTGCGCATCGCCACCCTCTAAGCGCGCTTTCAGGACGAAGATTTGCGCAAGGGCATCGCGATAATCATCCGATGCGGCGGACGGATCACCGACCCCTTCCCTCAAATCCTTGGGAACAGCTTGCCAACCATCGTCGGCGACGCGCGAAATCAAGGCGCGCTCGACATTGAGCGCAATCATCGGAACGCGATGCTGGCGCGCAAAGTGGAAGATGGGCAGATACATCTCGGCGTCGAAGCCCCAGACCTCGGACCAACGCGACTGCCGCAGCAGTTCGTCCGCACTTAGTTTGCCCGCCACCCAGTCGTCGAGTACCCCTTGGGCCGAGCGCGGCAACATTTCGAGGCCGATCGCTAAAGAAGGTTCACGCCCATGCAGTGCTAACAAGGTGTGCAATTGCCAGCGGTGATGTTCAATTTGATCGTGAACTTCTCCGAGTAAAACCACCCGGTGACTTGCCATTGCGCCGATCACGTCGGCGCTATCCAGGGCAGCGCCACGTTCGGGATCAAACCATTGGCCCGCCACGCCGCAGGGATCGGCGGCCTGAGCTCCGGATGCTACGATCGCAAAGATTATGGTCGCTAAAACTGTTCGGCGTGGCCCGTACCAGGTTTGCATCATTGTATTTTTCTCCGTACCTGGGGTTGCGTCGTGCGGGGATTCACATAGGTGCCTTGGCGAATTGAGATTAAATCTCATAATAGGCGCGTTAACGCTTTACTCACCGAATCTGAACAGGATGTGGGTGCCGGGTTCCCATAGACAAGATTTTCGCTGCCTCGGGGATCCCAAAATGACAAAAAAGGCCCGCAAGACCACAGGTTAACAGGTGTAGGTGACACCAATCTCATGACCAAACGCCTAGGCAGGATTCACGACCGAGAGACTTTTTTGGAGCGCGCCGAATCTGAGGTGCGTCGGGCGCAGCGATACGAACGCACCGTGACGGTGTTGCTGCTCGAGGTCGACAAACGAAACGCCATAACTGCCAAGCATGGTGAAGCGTGGGTCGAAATCCTTATCGACATCGTCGCATTGGTTTGTCGGGAAAACCTTCGAGACCCTGATGTTTTGGGCCGGTATGAAGACGGCTTGTTGGCGTTTATTTTGCCAGAAGCGAATGAGTCGGCTGGCGTATTGCTCGATGCTCGGCTGGTTAAGGGCCTTTCCGATTTATGCTTGCCCACCGCGCGCGGCCCCTTGACCTTTACCATCAGCGCCGGCGTTGCCGCCTCGGTCGGCGAAGTCGCGGAGTTATCCGAAATCCTTGGTGCCGCGGAGGCGCAATTGGCAGCGGCCCACAAAGCGGGCGGACGCCAAGTTCGCGGCTGTTTTGTCGGTGAACGCCGCGAGCATTTGGATGAGGCTCTGGCGCGGCTGGGCCGGCGTGGTTCGGACAACGGGCATGATGAGCTCCGGTCGGTCGAACTGACGTCGGACGAGCTCAATCTTTTGCTTAGCAGTCGCTGCGAATAGACCGACGCCACAATAATTTACGACTTTCTGCTTGCTTTCCGCTGTGAAATCCGGAAAGACCGCGTTTCTAGACGGTATACGACGGGTCTTGGCGAATGGACGGTTCAGTGCCAGACGAATTGGGCACAACGGCGGAGCAACGGCAATCGGTCGCGGCGCAAGAAGACCACTTTGTCGAACGCGACGGCGTTCGGTTCGCAGGCCATCATTTACTGATCGATTTGTGGCAAGCCAAGCGGCTGGATGACCTCGCACACGTTGAGGAGACACTGCGCCGAGCCACTGCAGCCGCGTCCGCAAGACTGCTCAAGATCGATCTACATCGCTTTTCTGATACCGGCGGCGTTTCCGGCGTCGCGATCATTGCCGAAAGCCACATCAGCATTCATACCTGGCCCGAACGCGCCTATGCCGCGATCGACGTTTTTATGTGCGGAGACGCGCGCCCGCACGCGACGATCGAAGTGTTCCGGGAAGCTTTTGGCCCCGACCGTGTCGAGGTCATTGAACATCGGCGCGGCACTCTTTAAGGCAATGACCCGCGCCACGCATCCATGATGCAGTTCCTCGAAACACTTCACGCCGAATATGGCCAACTATTCTCCGTCGATCGCGTGATTTATCGCGAGAAGACCGATCACCAGGACCTGGTGATCTTTGAGAACGCGATCTTCGGCCGCGTTCTCGCGCTAGATGGCGCCATTCAGACGACCGAGCGCGACAATCACATTTATCACGAGATGCTTGCTCACGTGCCCATCCTGGCGCACGGCCGGGCGCGGAATGTGCTGATTGTCGGCGGCGGCGATGGCGGCTGTTTGCGAGAGGTCGCGCGGCATCCTGTCGATCAGATTTGTATGGTCGATCTCGACCGCAAGGTCATAGATCTGTCGAAGAAGTACTTGCCCAGTTTGTCTGACGGCGCCTTCGACGATCCGCGCCTCACCTTGGAGATCGCGGACGGCAAGGCATTCGTGAACCAAACCGACCGGCGCTTCGATGTGATAGTCGTCGACTCGACCGACCCGATCGGCCCTGGAGCGGCGCTCTATACGCCGGACTTCTACGCGGGCTGCCGACGCTGTCTTGCCGAGGGTGGTGTGGTAGTCACCCAAAATGGCGTGCCACTGCTGCAGGAAGACGAGGTGCGCGACAGCTATCGCGCGCTCAAGCACCTATTTGCCGATGTCGGGTTTTATCTCGTGCCGGTGCCGAGCTACACCGGCGGCGCGCTAGCAGTCGGATGGGCCACCGACGATCCGGAGCTTCGCCAGCACGAATATGCGACCATCGCGGCCCGCTACGACAATGCCGGTTTGCCAACCCGGTACTATTCACCAGCGATTCATGTCGGCAGCTTCGCTCTGCCGCCGGAGATCTCCGCGATCTTTGGTTAGTTCGTTTCACCGAGTGCCGAAAAATTGTTGGGCGAAGCAAGCTTGGGAGAGAACGTTCCAAGCTCACATCGAGTATCGGCTGCACTTTTCTTGTTAGATGGCCCCGTCAGGCGTTGTGGCTTATCTCAACCGGGGCCCCGCGGGTAAGCGTTTGATAGACGACGCAATAGCGTTCCGTGAGGTCGAATAGTTTCGACAGGGCTTCGGGCGACGCATCGCTGTCAATTTCAAAACTGAGGCGAATGTCGCGGAAACCGACCGGAGCGTCGCGATCGATGCCGAGGGTGCCGCGCACGTCCAAGTCGCCTTCGGCACGAACGGTGCCCGAACGGACTTCGATGCCGAGTGCGGTCGCAACCGCCTTGAGCGTAACGCCGGCGCACGCGACCAAGGCCTGCAAGAGCATATCGCCCGAGCACGCTTGTAGGCCGGTCCCGCCACCCGATGGATGAAGGCCCGCCTCCACTAGGGCTTTGCCGGTTTCCACACTGCAGGCAATCCCTTCGGCGTCGACCGCGCCGTCCGCCTTCAACGTGATAATTGCCGTGGCGGCGTCCTCGCGATATTGCGCTTTGAGTGGCGCTTGCAGCGCCCGAAGTTCGTCGGCGTCCATGGTCCGTCCTTCTTGCTGATCGTCGCCGACAATCTTTCACGCGCCAGGATCGCGCTCAAGTCACGGATTCGTGTGGCCCAGACACCTCGGTCCCGTCGCGCCGACTGCAAGATCCACAAGGCCAAAAACATAGGCGCGCCGCCGGTTTGCGCTATTTACTCAATCTACGGCCGCCAATTTGGTCCGCCGGGCCAGACCGCGCAAGTACCGCAATTGCCAACCAGCATACGGATACCAGCCGATGGCCCCGTCAGACATATCCGCGTCGGCGCCTCGCCGTTACGCGACCGGATCGATCAGTGCCGATCGCGCCACGCTGCTTCTGTTTGGCGCGACCATGTTTGTCGGCGCGGGCCTTTTGTTTTGGATCCAGCCGATGTTCGCCAAGATGGTGCTGCCGTTGCTTGGTGGGTCGCCGGCGGTCTGGAACACCGCAATGGTGTTCTTTCAGGCGAGCTTGCTGGCAGGCTATGCCTACGCCCATTGGCTGGCCGGACGCTTTCCACCCAAGGCCCAATTGCTCATTCATGTCGGCGTCCTGCTGAGCGCGTTTCTCTTTCTGCCGTTATCGGTCGCCGAAGGCTGGATCCCGGATGCGGAAACCATGCCGGTTTTTTGGTTGTTGGGCCTGCTTTCCGTCTCGATCGGTCTTCCGTTCCTCGCCGTCGCGGCGACCGCGCCGCTGATGCAGCGCTGGTTTTCGCGCACTGGACATCCGCACGCCAACGACCCCTATTTTTTGTACGGTGCCAGCAACTTGGGCAGCATTCTTGGGTTGCTTGGATTCCCGCTAATTCTGGCGCCGTTGCTGAGCGTGCAGGGTCAAAGCCTTGCCTGGTCGGGCGGATTCTCGGTCCTCGCCGTCTTGATCGTCGTCAGTGGTTGGCTGGCGGCGCAACGCAATACGATGTGTGCCGAGAGCGACCATGCCACGGGGACCGCAGCCCGCCCGCATTGGCGTGACCGAGCGCGTTGGATTGCTTACAGCGCCGTGCCCTCGGCGCTCTTGCTTGGCGTCACCGGACACATTTCGACCGATATCGCCGCCGCGCCGCTTCTGTGGGTTGTCCCGCTGACGCTGTACCTTTTGACCTTCGTCATCGTGTTTGCGCGCCGGCCGCTCATCCCGCACGCCTTTTCGCTTCGAGCCTTCCCGTTCAGCGTGGTCCTGCTGGCATGCTTTTTTACCTGGCCCGGACCAACCGCGTTGATCCTACCGCTCCACCTCTTGGTGTTTTTCATCGCAGCGCTGATGTGCCACGGCGAATTGGCCCGTCAAAGGCCTCCGGTCGCGAGCTTGACCGAGTTTTATTTGCTGATCTCCGTCGGCGGTCTCATTGGCGGCACCTTCACCGCCATTCTGGCGCCCGCGCTTTTCGACGGGGTCTACGAATACCCGATCGCCATCGTGGCCGCTTGTGCCTTGCTGCCGGCGGCCCGGTCCCTGCTCTTCAAGCGCAGCGATCTGGTTTTCGCCTTAGCGCTTCTGGTCGGCATGCTCGGGTTCAACGCCCTGATGACGAAATGGCTGCCGGATGAAGCGCTGAAATTCACCGCCTTCTTTGCGATCCTCTTGGGTCTCTTGGCGTTCGGGCGGAAGGCACGCCCGATCGGTTTCGCGCTGGCCATTGCCGCCGTAATCGCGTCGAGCTCCGCCGTTATGGTGTCGAACGAAACGCTTACGCGCGAACGCAGCTTCTTCGGCGTCTATCGTGTCGCCGAAACGGATGACGGCAAACAGCGCATTCTGGTGCACGGCACCACCCAGCATGGCGGTCAACGAACCGCCGCCAATGGCGACATTGTACCGATCTCCTATTACGCGCCCGATGGGCCGGTCGCCGAAATCATTGGCGCAACGCAAAACCATCGCACGAACGCATCGATCGGCATTGTCGGGCTGGGCGCCGGCGCCCTCGCCTGCTATCGGCGCCCCGGCGAAGCCTGGCGCTTCTACGAGATCGACCCGCTGGTCGCGCGGCTCGCCACGGACGGCCGCTATTTCGATCTCATGCTGCGTTGCGCCGCGGACGCGCCGGTGATCCTCGGCGATGCGCGCCTCACACTGGCGCGGGACACGGACACCCAGTTTGATCTGCTCGTGATCGACGCCTTCAGCTCCGACGCCATTCCGATGCATTTGCTGACCCGCGAAGCGCTCGCCCTTTATGTCAGCCGACTGCGTGACGGCGGCGCAATTGTGCTGCATATCTCGAACCGCTATTTGGACTTGCGGCCAATCGTAGCGGCGCTGGTTGCGGATCAAGGTTTGGTGGCGCGGGCGGGGTTGAAATCCGAAGCCACAAGCGGCGGCGATGACACGGTCAACGCGGCCATCGCGAGTTCGCCATCGCTCTGGGTGGCGATTGCCCGAAGGCCCGTGGATCTCGATCGGCTCAATCTCAGCGAACGTTGGACGCCGTTTGACGCCCCGCCCGGCCAACGCGTTTGGACGGACGACTATTCCAACATATTGGAAGCGATCCGTTGGGGTGGCCTCGACCTCGAATAAGCGGGTCGGCCTAACCTGTCCATGCATGTACTGGAGCGGGTGACCGGGATCGAACCGGCGACATTCAGCTTGGGAAGCTGACGTTCTACCACTGAACTACACCCGCTCTATGGCGGCAAACTACGGGCTTCCTATACCGCGCGCAAGCTGCAGCGACAGCACCCAAAAGCTTCCGCCCGAACGCACCGACACAAAAAAAGGCCCCCGCATTGCGCGGGGGCCGATCGCTCTATCACCCCAAACCAAACGTGACAAACGGAGAACCGCTCCTTCTTAGTTCGACAGCGTGCTCCCAATAAAACCGAAGGTGTTATTGAGTTCCGTCCCCATCAACGTCAAAGAAGCGATAATAACCACTGAAATCATCGCAGTGATGAGACCGTATTCAATCGCCGTCGCACCATCCCTGTTTTCGCAAAACTGCTTAATGACTGTATAAAAATTCATTTTTCTCTATGCCTCGTGGTGTCAGCTGGACCTGCAATCCTGCCTTGCCCCAAATCACGGATAATTTTCTAACAATTTTAGGGAATATACGCATGGTGCGTTTGGACTATTCTCAAAACCATCACGCGTAAAACCCTGTCTGCATGCGATTATTTACGCCTGTGGAAACATATTTTTCTCAACATTTTCAAGCGCCGACGGTCAGCGTTTCGATAGGTTGAAACGCGGGATCGATGACGCATTGCAGCGCCCTGCTCCCCTCATCCGGCCAAAAAAAAACCCCGGCTGAACCGGGGCAATGGGAGGTCGTTCCATGGCTACGTTTATTGTCGTCAGTCCGGCTTCCGCGTCCGGACCATTTGGCTTATCAGCCAAATAGCGAATGAAATAAATTGCTGAAAAATATGTATCCGTCGGCTGTTTCGCTCGCCATCGCCACGACGGCGGCGACACCGACGAGAAATAAGAGGCCGGCGACCAACGCAATCTCACCAAAAGAGGCGCGACTGGTGCGTTTGTCTATTCTCGTATGGCCTTTCACCGAAATCATAATGTCGATTCTTTATAAATTGGTATAATTTACTATCGATAAGCGATGTTTTAGAATTGGCGAGATCCTAACAATTTTAGTAAAACCCGACATGATCCATATGCACTATGCGCTGATCGACGGGTCGCCAACGCCAGCCGGTGTCAGCGTTGTTGCTGATGTGGATTGTCTCGCGGACCGGATCGTCAATTGCTTCCGCGCGCAGACGTTGACGATGTTTCACGAGCGCTTGAGCCAGCGTCTCATGTGGTTGACACAATCGCTGTGCCAAATAGGTTCACGCCACGCGCGATCATTAACCGTCCCGGAAAAGCGGTCGCGGCGAACATAAGAACACAATGACGGAGACCTGGCTGATGTCCTCTGCCGTTCCGGTGACCGCCTTCAGCGTCGATCCCGCGAAGTTCTCGGACCCTGCGCGGACCGCAAAAGGCGAGGCCCGCGCCCATGTCGCGCTCGATGGCCTGACCACGCTCTGGTTCAACACCGGAACGCTGTGCAACCTGACGTGCCAAGATTGCTACATCGAATCCAGTCCAACGAATGACAGGCTCGTCTATTTGAGCCTGGATGAGGTACGGACCTTCCTGGACGAGATCGAGACGCAGAGTTTCCAAACCGAAGAAATCGGGTTCACTGGCGGCGAACCCTTTATGAATCCGGATTTGGTCCCGAGCATCGCGTTGTGTCTTGAGCGCGGCTTCCGTGTTTTGGTGCTCACCAACGCCATGCGGCCCATGATGAAAGTCGCGGACCAACTGCTTCCGTTGGCCGCGCAATATGGCGATCGCCTGACAATTCGTGTGTCACTCGATCATTACGCGCAAGCCATGCATGAAACGGAACGGGGGGCGCGGTCTTGGCAGCCCGCCATAGACGGCCTTCAATGGCTCGTACGGCACGGGTTCAACACCAACGTGGCCGGCCGCTTGAAATGGGGCGAACCTGAAGCGGCTATGCGGACCGGTTACCGCCGTTTGTTCGATGCACTCGACATTACGATCGACGCGGACGATCCAATCGCGTTGGTGCTGTTCCCGGAAATGGACGAGACCGCGGACGTTCCGGAAATCACCGAGGCGTGTTGGGGTATTGTCGGCGTCTCGCCGCATGCCATGATGTGCGCGTCGTCACGCATGATCGTGAAACGCAAGGGCGCGAAGGCGCCGGTCGTGGTGCCGTGCACGCTGCTGCCCTATGACGCGCGATTCGAAATGGGCGAAACCCTTGAAGATGCGCGGCAATCAGTTTCGCTCAATCATCCGCATTGCGCCAAATTCTGCGTCCTCGGCGGCGGGGCCTGCAGCGCCGGCTGAGATTTTCCGCGGTTTTCGTCGAACGCCGAACGCGCCCTAGACATCGATTGACCATTGGCCCACCCTGGCCATGGATCAAGTCTAGGAAGTCGGACCATGGACGAAACCGGCGAAGAAAAAAGCTGTTATGCCGAGACCACGCGAGAGATCCTGATCTCCGTCCGACCCTATTACCTCGACGAACAGTCGGCGCCGGAGAAGGGTCATTATTTGTTTGCCTATCAAATACGGATTGAGAATCAAGGCGCCGATACCGTGCAGCTCCGCAACCGCTACTGGCGGATTACCGACGCCAACGGACGAACACAGGAAGTCCGGGGGGCCGGCGTGGTTGGCGAACAGCCGATCCTACGCCCAGGGGATAGTTTCGAGTATACCAGCGGTACGCCGCTGGCGACGGAGACCGGCTTCATGGTAGGCAGCTACGAAATGGTCACCGCCGATGGCGAGCGCTTTGAAGTGGCGGTGCCCGCCTTTTCATTGGATTCGCCCTTTGCGTCCAAGCGTCTAAACTAGGGCAAAATGCAAACGGCCGATCGCGCCGCCGCCAGGGGTGCGCGGCCGAACAGTGAGGCGCTATGGACGACGTCCCCTCTCCCGATACACATTCTCACCAGACTGCCGGTCACCCGACGCGCCCGAGTCGCGAGGACGCGGAAGCTGCGGTGCGCACGCTGATCCGGTGGGCCGGCGACGACCCAAACCGCGAAGGCTTGGAAGGCACGCCCGATCGTGTCGCTCGGTCCTATGAAGAATTCTTCGCGGGCTATCACACCGATCCAGCCGAAATCCTGCAACGGACCTTCGAAGAAGTAGACGGCTATGACGAGATGGTCGTACTCCGCGACATTCGCTTCGAGTCCCATTGCGAGCACCATATGGCGCCAATCATCGGCGTCGCGCATGTCGCCTATTTGCCGGACCGGCGTGTCGTCGGCATTAGCAAATTGGCGCGTATTGTCGATGTCTATGCCCGGCGGTTACAGATACAGGAAAAGATGACGGTTCAAATCGCCGACACGATCGATCGTGTATTGACGCCGAAAGGGGTGGCCGTCGTGATCGAGGCCGCGCATCAATGCATGACAACCCGCGGCGTGCATAAGCCTGGGGTCACCATGAAGACCAGCCGCATGTTGGGGGCCTTCCGTGACGACCCGAGCACGCGGCGCGAATTTCTGAGCATGATCGGACAGACCTGAGCCGACGGGCTGCCTTGGCTCGCCGCCGCCCCGTGCTGGATTTTCGACCCGTTCTCTTCGTTCTAGGCGTTCTGCTGACGACGCTGGCGGTCACCATGGTGGTGCCCGCGATCGCAGATCTCGCCGACGGCAATCCCGACTGGCAGGTGTTCGCGATCTCTTCTGCCGTGACGTTCTTCATCGGCGTCTCGCTTGTTCTCGGCTTTCGCGCGCGCCGCTTTGTGGTCAGCGTTCATCAGACATTTGTCCTGACCACCGCGGCTTGGATCGTCCTGACCGGGTTCGCCGCCCTCCCGTTCAGCTTCGCCGCGCTCGATCTGTCCTACGCCGACGCTTATTTCGAGGCCATGTCAGGCCTGACGACCACCGGATCAACGGTCATCAGCGGCCTCGACACCTCCCCGCCTGGCATCTTGTTGTGGCGCGCCTTGCTGCAATGGCTCGGCGGCATCGGCATTGTCGTGATGGCCATCGCGGTTCTGCCGTTTCTCGGCGTTGGCGGCATGCAGCTGTTCCGCAGTGAATCGTCGGATCAATCGGATAAAGCGGTGCCGCGCGCCGCCCAACTCGCCGCGTCGATCACAGTGGTCTACTTCGCGCTGACCGTGACTTGGGCGCTGATGCTGTGGGCCGCGGGGATGAGCCAATTCGACGCGGTTTGCCACGCCATGACCACCATCGCCACCGGCGGCTATTCGACGGTTGATGGTTCGATCGGCCAGTTTGATAGCGCCGTCATCGATCTGGTGGTGACCGTCGGCATGATCGCCGGATCGTTGCCATTCGTGCTCTATCTGGCGGCGGTTCGCGGCGACATTGTCACGCTGATCGCCGATAGCCAGGTCCAATGGTTCCTCGGAATTTTGGTGGTCACGGTCGCCGCAATGATGTTGTGGAATTGGTCGAATTCGGGCGAGCCGCCGCTCCTCGCCTTACGCTACGCCGCCTTCAATGTGGTCTCTGTGATGACCGGGACCGGCTATAGCTCGGCCGACTATGGCGCGTGGGGCGCGTTCGCAGTCAGCATCATGTTCTTCCTGATGTTTGTCGGCGGCTGCACGGGCGGCACCACCGGCGGCATCAAGATCTTTCGCTTCCAAGTTCTTTTCTCGACGGCACGGGTGCAGATGGGCCAAATCATCCGGCCCCACGGTGTCTTCGTCGCGCACTACAATCACAAGCCGATCCCCGACTCGGTGACCAGTGCGGTGTTGGGCTTCTACTTCATGTTCTTCGCGGCGTTCGCTGTGGTCGCCTTGGCGCTCGCCCTGCACGGCTACGACTTCGTCACCAGCATCTCCGGCGCCGCAACCGCCGTCGCCAATGTCGGACCGGGCCTCGGCGAAGTAATCGGACCCACCGGCAACTTTGCGAGCTTCGACGACTCGGCGAAGTGGATCATGTCGGCGGCGATGCTACTCGGCCGCCTCGAGCTGTTCACGGTACTGGTGCTGTTTCTGCCGAGCTTCTGGCGCCGCTGAGCGCCGGAAGCGGAAATCGTGCTGGATCGCGATCAGCGATGGCACGACGAACAGAACAAGCAGCGTTGTCGCCATCAATCCGAACACGATGGTCAGCGCCATGGGTTTGAGGAA